>JAADCS010000105.1 GCA_013154295.1 Thermotogae bacterium | reverse complement strand
TCAACACTGCCGTAAACGATGAAACGGGGTTTCCCCTTGTGAAGGGGGGAGTACGGGTAAGTTCTGTCCAAATATTCCTCGGGAATCTCCACGAGCTCAGTGTCGATTCCAATCTCCTCAAGCTTCCTCTGGAGTAGCTTAGCGGCCCTTTCGTAGTTCTCTCCTGGAGGGTTTACGGTTGGAATTCTCACGAGTTCTAGAAGGGTTCTCAACGCGTAATCGAGGTATTCCTCCATGCTTATCACCCCGTATATTGAAAAGCAAAACGAAAAGAAAAATCACAGCCCCAGGGCCGCCAGCGCCCCCGGTGCCCAGAGTTTAAGGAACAGCAGACCAACGTAGTAGCCGACGTAGTTTGCTATTGCGTACCCTATCGATGCCATTATGACACCCAGTGGAACGAGCTCCTCGACGCCGTACGCCGTCGCACAGAGAGGGGCCGTAACGCCACCGCCGATGTTGGCAACGCTGGCTATGGCCGTTGTGGCCCAGTCGACTTTGATGAGCTTTGCCCCCAGGAGTATTATGGTGAAGTGTATCGCCAGCATTATGAAGAATATCGCCATGAGTACGAGGACTATGTGGGTTGCCCCTGCGAGCTTTGCGAAGTCCGTTTTCTGGGCGATGTAGACGAATATCGTCAGGTAGAGGAAGTACATGCCTATCGGTCTCAAGAGGGGCAGGTTCCTGACCTTCGTGTAGGCACCGACTATCAGGGCTATCGTCGTGGCAACGATGACCGTTGGAAGGAGCGAGCCGACCTTCAGTCCGAATATCCTGTACGAGCCGAACCAGGACTCAAAGGCGAAGGCTAGCATCACTATTATCATAGCTGACATGCCGACTATGAAGAGGTCTCTCTCCCTGAGCTTCGGTGGAAGCTTTTTCTCCCCGACCTCTGCGCGGTACTGTTCAGCTATCACCTTGGCGTTATATTTTGGCTTGATGAATCTGTTTATTCTGTTCACGAGTTCCTCACTGCCACCGATACTGAACATAATGGTTATGTAGATTGCGTACGGTATAACCCCTGCGAGTGTGTAGTACGAGTAGAAATCCCCGCTCATCTTCAGTGCGGAAACGCCGACCGCGGCCGAGTTCTCGCTACCCCCTATCCACGCCGCTATCTTCGCGGCTATGGCCTTAAGGGCCTCCGCCTTTGTCGTGGGGTCGTGGAAGATTACTGCGACGAGGGCAGCACCTATGAAACCGGCGATTACGGTTCCGAGGCTACCTATGAAGAATATCGCGAACGGCCTTCCACCTATGGACTTCTTTATGGCCTTGAGGTCTATCTCCAGCAGGAGGAACGTTATTGACAGGGGGATTCCAATCTCAACTAGTATCTTCTGGAGCGAGAGGGCCTTCTTTGCAACGACAACGTACTTTATTCCCGCCTTTGTTAGGTTCGCGACAACAGGCTTGGCTAGCCCAACGCTTGAGGCCTTCGTGACGAAGTCCAGGTATATCGTCCTCGGTATTATGTAGCAGTTCGTGGACAGTATTGCGAGAATCAACGCCCAAGTGAAGGGTCCGGCCTTCTTCATCCACTTAACCCTGGGTGTTAGCCATAGCACGATGGCTAGTTCGAGGTTTATTATTGCGAAGTACCCCACTATCAAGAACACCTTCTGCGTTGTTCCAAGCTTGCCTGTAAGCGATGCTCTCCCCAGCCATTCCAGCAGGGATACCCCTGTAACGTGGTGCACTATGAGTCCACAGATGTGTAGCGCCGCCAAGGTAGCGAAGGCGTAGGTTATCAACTTCTTTTCGTCCGCTTCAGAGCTCATAAGAGGTCTCACCCCCATTGGATTATAAATTATTGTAAGAATTTTGAAATATATAAAAATTTCTATCCTAAAATTGAGAACAATTCTTTTATATTAATCTAAAAATTAACACAAAATGCCGGGAGCTTCCGGCTCTGGAAACCATGGGAACACGTCTTTGAAAAAATTGTACCCTTTTTTATAATTAATTTTTACGATTATGGATTAATCTAACAAAATTTTCCGAATTCTTTAAATATTTTAACATACCATTATCGACGAGGTGATACCATGGTCAGGACACCCGTGGCGCTGGCAATCGCCCTTTTGATGGTGGTGTCCCTACTGGCGGTGCCCCCGGTCGCGTCCCACGAGACCGGGCAGAAGGTCGTCTCCGGTGTCTGGATGTGGCCGAGTACGTACAAGGCCTACTATCAGAAGGCCCTTGAGGAGCTCGGCTACAGCAACCCCTTTGATGAGAAGGTCTACCCCAGAATCCCCGAGGACGTGAGGGAGAAGGCCCTGAACATGG
Organism: Thermotogae bacterium; assembly: GCA_013154295.1. Classification (GTDB taxonomy): domain Bacteria; phylum Hydrothermota; class Hydrothermia; order LBFQ01; family LBFQ01; genus JAADCS01. The sequence goes on along the minus strand of JAADCS010000105.1, from coordinate 2,424 downwards.
CCGCGAACAGGCTTATAGGGGAGCTCAAAAAGGCGGGGATAACGGACATCTTCCTCGAAGTGAAGCTGTCCACGGGCTACGTGATTTACCCCAGTAAAGTCTACCCGGAGAGGACGTACCCCGCTTACCCCTACAACACCACCAACATACTGAAGCCCCTCCTCCGCGAGGCCCACAAAAACGGCATCCGCGTTCACGCCTGGATGATAGTCCACTACGACAAGAACTTCTTCGGAAAGACCGACCCAATCTGGCACGTTGGAAAGGCGTCGAGCAACTGGACGGCGTACCCCGTTAAGGGGAGGGTCAGGCTGGCGGACAGGGAGTACCTCCAAGTTCTGGAAAACATCGCGAAGGAACTCATCTCAATGGGTTTCGACGGGATTCACCTCGATTACATCAGGTATCCCCATATGGTCTACAGCTTCTCCCCAAAAGACGTCGAGAGGGCCGAAAAGTTGGGGATAAACGTTACGAAGGTAACCCTTGCGGTTGAACACACCTTCTACGACAACGTCCCCGTTCCCGGAACCAACAAGACTATGGGGCCGAGGGACCCGTATTACATATTCAAGCTCTACGTGAAGGGGGACAGAGACATCGTCAGGTGGTTCGACCTCAGGAGGAGAGACGTCGACTCCTACGTTGGAAACATCACGAAGCTCGTGCACTCCCTCAAGACCTGGGACGGGAAGAGGCCGATAGTCTCCGCCGCCATGATGCCCGACTGGACGAGGGACAACATCCTCTACCCGGAGGAGTTCCAGGTGATGCACTACGGTCAGGTCTGGAGCGATTTCGTTAGCTTGGGCGTTGACTGGCTTATCCCAATGGCCTATTTCAAGGACTACGGCGAACCCGTCAGCTGGGTTGGTATAGTAAGGGGTCACCTGGTAGAGGTGACTGGAACCAAGAGCGTCCCAGTGGTTGGAGTCCAGAGCTACGGCGTTCCGATGGAAACCGTTCTGGAGGAGAAAAGCTTTGCCCTCTCCGAGTTTCCCGGAAAGTCGGTTTACCTTGTTGTCCTCCCCGCGAACAAGCCCAGGGACAACTGGACTGCGGACAGGGTTGTGGACTTCCTCGCGCTGATAAACAAAAAGCTCTACGCCGGTGACCTCACGGGCTACATGATTACGGAGGACATCAAGACCAGCTCCATAACTGCCCCTAAGGGCTCTCTCGTTCTCATAGGCGATGGGTACGAGCTGGATAACCTTCGGAGAACCGCCATGGGCACGGGCGTGAGGTTCATACCCCTCGAAAGGCTTCCGAGCGTGAGGGCCATCCCCCTTATACCTCCGAAGATAGCGCTCTTGGACGTGGGTGAGAACTACACCATAAACGACGTCCTGAAAAAGCTCGGCTTCGAGTACGACATAGTGACGAACGGTAGCATAAAGGAGGGAATACTCAGCAAGTACGACCTGCTCATACTCCCTCCTGGAAGTGGCACGTGGGAGGCCAAGCTCCTGGGCAGGGAGGGAGCTGAGAAACTCGCCGAGTTCTTGGCTGGCGGTGGCGGGCTCATAGGCGTGTGCGCGGGGGGATACGCGGTAATCAAGGGTTACAACGAACCCACCAGCGAAGTGCAACTCGTGGACGCCAAGCTCAAGAACTGGCCGAAGTGGTGGCTTGGGGTTGGAATAGTCCACGTCAGGGTTACGAACGACAGCAATCCCGTTGTCTTCGGTTTTGAAGATGGCTTCGACGCAATCTACTGGAACGGACCGGTGTTCACGCACTTTGACCTGGGGAACCAGACTCCGCTGGGAATAGACGTCCGGCCCTACGTTGAGCTCGTTAAGTACGTCTCGCCGTCCGATAAGGCTGGGGCTTTCAGCTACGGCTGGGGTGACTTCAACAGAACCTTCGTCGAGGGGGTTATGAAGGGCTCCTCGGCGGTGATATACTCCAAGTACGGGCACGGTAAGATAGTGCTCTTCGGATTCCACCCGGAGCTGACGATGGGTGATTTGAAGTACGCGCCCAACAGCGTTCTCGGCTCGTACTACAACTACCGGCTCTGGTTCAACGCGATATACTTCGTATCGAGGAAGGGCAGGGAGATAACCCTCGAACCCGCAAGGGGGGTCGTGTACTTCAGATGGAAGAACCTGAAGACGAGACTGGAGAGCCCGGACGTTGCCCTGAGGATTAGCGACATCACGGACGTCCCGCTCTCGGGGGCCATCAAGGCAAGGGTGGTTTTCTTGGAGGTCAAGAACTACGGAAGCGCCGAGGCCGTTGGGGTAAACGTCACGGTAAACGTGACGGTGAGGGAACATAAGAGAACCATAACGTTCCGCCTGGGAACCATCGAGGGACGCGAGAGTGTGCTCATCCCCGTTTTGATAATCAACGTTGGAAAGACAAGGGTAACAATCGACGCCAGGGTCTCGGCCGAGAACGAGCCCAAGCTCAACC
>JAADCS010000138.1 GCA_013154295.1 Thermotogae bacterium | reverse complement strand
CGTCGCAGGTTCGTCAACAGTCCAAGAATCCCCATCGTAGAACTCAATGGTTCCCTTGGGAGCGCTCGCACTCCCTGGTACATAGCTAAAGCCTTCCAATATAGAGAGGTCGTCACTCAACACCACCTCGCGCCCTACGGGCAGGTCGCCGACGTTTTGCACGCGGAGGGTGACCTCGGTAACCTCGCCAGGGACTATTTGTGGAGGACGGAAATATTTTTCAACATTCAATGCAGCTCCATGAATGAGCGTAATCTCTGAATAGTTATTGCTATCTTTCGTCCCACTACTACATGTAAGCACCACGTTGTAGAACGCACTGCCTAGCGAATTACTCGGGGTTTTCACCATTAATAAGATGCCAACGGTTTCTCCTGCCGCAATATTAAGTGCATTTATCTCTTTTTCTCCTGGGTCCAAAGAACCGTTTCTGTTGGTATCAAGGTAGATCTGAACTTCATCTGAAATCCAATCGGACAGGTTAGACACTTCCCAATTAACTGAAAATTCAAAAACATCATTACCTGCATTCATTAATGTATAAGGCAATACCGCGTAACCCCCCGTTACTGTAGTCAGCCTTTGCCCGGGGTTATCAGGGGTACCATCAGGCAAAACCAAGGGATAGCAAATGGGCTGGACTACAGTTTCTACAACGTTAGACAAATAAACTTCATCCCCCACCTTAGCGCTCGCTTGATTCCGAATTACGGTGCCAGCAGGCGTAAGCTCTGCAGCAATGACAAACGACGCAAACACGATTACCGCCAATTTCAGCTTTAAAAATCGCATCGCCATACCCCCGTCCTCAATTCAAATAGCTCCCTGGGGGGTACACCCCCAGGGAGCGTTTGACTTACTGAACCTGCACGGTCAATGTAATCGTGATTACTGCACCAGGCGGCATCTCGTCGCTCTCGTCTATTGTGCCGTTCCCATTAGTATCAATTCCGATGTAAACAATGTCACCAGTACCGACTTCAAAATCGGTACCTAATTTACTATTCGTGTAGGCCTGACCTTCCTGCAAGACTTTCCAGGACGAACCATCTTTGGAGAAGAGGATTTGTGAACTACTATCGAAACGGTCGTTAATCTCCACCTTAATGCTATAGAAGTTGGTGTAGCTAGGAATGGGGTCGCTAATAATCACACTCGTGAGATTGGCCGTCCCAATGTTGACTGCAGTGATGGTGTACTGGATGTAATCATCGGGCCAGGCCTCGCTGCCGTCCCCGCTCTTAACGGTGTTGCAATCTAAATCACCACAGGTCTTGGCGCTCTTTTCAAGCCGCAGGTCACCGCCGACGACGGTGGTGGTGTCGGTGATGGTATTGTCAGCTTCGTTAACGTCGGTTTTCGCAGTATCCCCTACATAAGGGGTCACGGTTATCCGAACGGTATCAACAGTCCCAATGGCCTCACCGTCCGGCACGATAACCCGTACTTTGACATCCAAGAACTCACCAGCGGGTACATTAACGCTAGCATTTGCCACGGAGGTCCAAGTGCTGCCTCCATCAGTTGAAATCTGGTAAGTCCAACCATCACGCCCGTCGGTTTGGCTGAACTTAGCAATAACGTCTACATTGCCATTATTTGTCAAGGTGTGGTCGTAAACGATGGTGCCAGGGCTGGTGACGGTACCGCTTCGGTCGGGGCTTAAGCTCAGGTCGTAGACCTCTTTAACACGAATCGATGCGTTAATGGTGTCGCTCACCGTATCAACAGCATTTGAAGTCGCCGTTATATCAACGGAGGTAGTACCCGGGGCCTCGCCCTCTGGCACAGACACGACCAGCACGAAGCATTCCTTAGTATTAGGCTCCATTAAACCGGTGTCGGTTACAGGATCACCAGCGGGAATATTGGGATCATCGCAATCGGCTGGGTATATCGTACCCGTCCAACCATCAGGCAGAGTGGAGAAGGTTAGGTCATAGGTGTCAGGGTTAACACCGAGGTTCCATACCTCGAAGGGGATTATCGCGTCTTCGCCAGGGTTCACCGAAACTTCATCGGGATTGTCATCAGTATCATCTCGATTCCCGTATTCATCTAAGCCACCTTTCCCTGTCGCGGCTATGTCGACATCGTAACCAAGCTCAACCGCAGGCACAGCGTCGGTGGTAGCGTCGCTCACGTCGGTTTTAGTGCGGGAGGTGGCAGTCACCGTTATTTCAGAAACATCGTCTGTGCTCCCATCCGGCGGAATCTGGCACTTGACTAAGAAGTCGTAGTTTTGACCAGCCTCCACGTAGATAGGACTGGAAAGCGGAGTCGTCCCATCCAAGTGAACTAGCTGGCAAGTCCATCCCTGAGGAACACCACTAAGAGTCAAATCGTATTCGTCAGCTACGTTGCCAGTGTTCTTTAGCGTGTTCTTGAAGAACACGGTTTCACCGGTGTAAATGGTTTCAATTACCTCGTCGGTTGTCTCGTCAAAGTTGCCGTCCTCATTGATATCAACAATGCGCTTGACAACTATCTGATAATCCTTATCCGTGACCGTGTCGCCATCCTTTTTGCGGTCATAAATCCACTTAACTTTGCTATCCAAGGGATCGATCAGTTCGATGGCGCCGGTACCTTCTGCTTCGGGATCACCAGCAGGTCCCACCGCGACCTTGTAATTAGGGGTAACGGTATCACGAGTCTCGTTAGAATTTACTACCTCACCATCATCTTCGGCGTCACCATCTTTATTGCTGTCGTATTTCAAGGTCGCCTGGTTAGTAATAACAGCACCTGCAGGCGCTCCCTGATCCACAGTCACGGTGAAGGAAAAACTGTAGGACACCCCACTCGGAATGAGCGGAGTGGGGTTAGGAGTATTTGTAGCGTCGTAAGCCTCCCCTTCAATCAAAAGGCCGATGGCCTTTACCACGCCGGGCTGAGTCGTTGACCAATTCCCGTTGCTGTCTTTGTAAATCACATGGTATGTCGCATCAGCGCCGATAGCGATTTCACCTACTGAAGAAAAAGTAGTGTAGTCAGGGATTACATCTTCAAGTAGGATGCCGTCTTTTTGATTACCATCAACAGAGACCACATTTTTAACCGCATAAGCGTCGCCGCCGCCGATATTGGTGCCCGTTATTGTGTAAGTAATGCTGCCATCTTCATTTCGAGTGGAGCTTTTAGTAGCGGTCAATATGGCCTTCTTGGTTACGACAACTTTGGCCCAGTTGTCATAATCGGTAGCCTCATTATCATTATCTGAAGTGCCTTCTAAATTGACAAACGCAATATTTCCTTCTGCGGCACTACTTGGGATGGTTCCACGGACAATAACGCACGCACTTTCATTGGCGGACAGGGTTACAGAACTTGCCTCAGACTCTCCCGCATCAATTTGACCATTGCAATTTACATCTAGGAAAATTTTAGTATTTATCAAATCAAAGTTATCTGGGTAAGTTGTATCTGAATATTGGGAAACACTCAAACTGATAGTGTCTGTAGTATTTCCTGTATTAGTAACGGTGTAAGGAACGTAGACCTCCTGCTCAGGAAGACCGCTTTTGACCTGCCCATTTTCTAAGTTGGGCGGCGATCCCGGATCAACTCCATCAGTTGAGAGCGTGCCGTTTGGTGTAATGCTGAGCTGATAAAGCTCCTTCACTATGGTGATGACCTCGTTTGAGGTCGTGGTCTGGGGCTGGCCGGCCGAGTCTATGTAACGGGCCGAGGCCTGGTTGCGGATCTCGGTCCCCGCCGGCGTCATCGCCAGGACAAACGGGACCAAGACCAAGAGCAGGACGAAAGCGAACCCGTTTATGAACCTTCTACTCATCTCTCCTCCTTAGCGGACCTTCACCCTGATACTTACCTCAACCTCCGCGCCCGGGGCGAGCTCGGGCACCACCCAGGCTACGTGGGTGATGGCGAGCTCGTTGCCCTCTTCGTCTTTGAGAACCGGGGTCAAGGTGAAGTCCTCGCCGTTGGTGCTAAACTGCGGGGGTACTAATACGTCGGGGCCGATCTTCAATGGGCAAGCGCTGCCGGGTATGTAGGTGGTGTGCTCGGGGACCGGAATCACCAGTTGCACGTACCTCGCCGGCTCCTCCCCTTCGTTCTTGGCCACCAAGCGATAGAGGATAACCTCGCCGGGCGGGGCTTGCACCCCGGGCAGGAGCTTTTCCAACACGAGTCCGTGCTCGCCCTTAGTGAGGACCACGCGGTAGGACTTGAGCTCTACTTTCAGCTTCTGTGCTAAGCCCGGCGAAAGAAGGAGAGAAAACGCCAGCAGAAAAGCGCTCCACGCACTTGTCGCTCTATGCCGCTTCATAGCACCCCCTTACACGCTGAGCCCGAAAGCGAGCCCACCAGGTTGACTATACAAATATTTCGTACTGCAAGTGTCCCCCATTTGGGGGGTGGGGCGAAGTCTGGACTGAGTTAAACCTTTACACTCCAAAGGGCCCGGGGCGCTGTTTGAGGGCGCGGGGTTCCTTGCCGGTGTAAGCCTCGATCTCCTCTAAGAAGCGGCGGAAGAGGTAGCGGGAGTCGTGGGGTCCGGGGCTTGCCTCGGGGTGGTACTGTACCGAGAAGACGGGGTAGTGCTCGTGGGCCATGCCCTCGAGGGTGCCGTCGTTCAAGTTGACGTGGGTGGCCCGGAAGTCCTTCAAGGATTCGAGCTCCACCGCGTACCCGTGGTTTTGACTGGTGATCTCGATCGAGCCGTCGAGGAGGCTTTTTACCGGGTGGTTCGCCCCCCGGTGGC
>JAADCS010000117.1 GCA_013154295.1 Thermotogae bacterium | reverse complement strand
AGGGGATGCTTTTCACCCTTACTACCCCTTCCTCCTCGCCGACCCCGGGCCAGCTGGGGGCGATTATCCAGGCCTCGTGGCCCATCTTCCTTAGCTCGCGCCAAAGGAGGTAAACGCTGGTAGAAACCCCGTTTTTGCTGGGGAAGTAGACGTCGGTAAAAAGACCTATGCGAAGTAGCCGCATCTTTCAAATGCCCATTTTAACTTTCAATAAAAGGTAATAACCCAGCAATATGGCTAACAGAAGTGTGCCTAAGGTGAACGGTCCGTTTGGACCTAATATGTCCCAAGCGACGGCCCCTATTAAGGGTCCTGCAGCTATGGCGATGCTACTTACAGTGCTAATTGCGCTCCATCCTTCTCCCTTATCCGTGCTAGGGAGTGTCTTGACTATCAAAGCATTCCAGCCAGGAATAAGTAAGCCCATGGCGAAGGAGATGGCCAGCACGCCAAAAATTATGGTGGCTTTTGAAACTGGCTGTGCGAACAAAGCGAATCCAATTAAGGCCAAGAATACGCTTGCTATTAATACATCAAAGGGATCTCGTGTATCAGAGTACTTAGAGCCGATGTTAAAAATAAGGAAAAATAAAATTGCGCCAGTCGCTATATAGACCACAAGTTCTACATTTGATAGTGACAAAGTTTTGATATACGGAAAAAGCGTATTTGTTAATAGGTGGGGCACGAGGTTCTGAATAAAGGCGGGTAACAACAAATATTTAATATTGGAAGCAGTTTTAATGAAGGCCCTAAAAAAAGCTGTCCGTTTTTCATGGGTTTTCTCGGGAAAATCTAAGTTTCTCAGCAGTAAGGCTATGCCTAATGCCAAGATTGCAACAGCTAATAGTAAGTTTCTGCTTAATGGGATGTTTTCCTTGGCGATTAATCCGACGCTAAATCCTCCTAATCCAATAATGGGGGCAATTATAATCCAAGAATAGGTTACTGCTCGGCCTTTGTGGTCTTCCTTAGCTATTTTCGTTAAAAACGACGCTAATTTTGGCCACAGTGTAGTCATAGCCAGCGCCCAAGTCGCGGATAGCAAAGGAAACGCGTATATTGGCAGATAGAGGAATCCCACTAAACTGAGCAAAACTAGCAGTGAGGCTCCAACGAGGATATTGCCCAGTTTTACACGCACCAATAACCACGTTGCGGGCATTTTAATAAGTGATTCGATGAGGTAGTGGGTTGTTGTGGTAAGGCCTATGTATGTTAGATGCACCTTTAATACGTCGATGCCATAAATTGGTAGGAAACCAACGAAAAATCCGCTGCGAAGAAACTCCATAAAGCCTAGATAAGCAGAAATCGCTAGGGCCTTCTTAGGCTGCTTCCAGGGTAGATTCATGGCGTTTGCTCCTCATTTCGAAGGTAAGTTTTGATGTGCTCGATTGTGGCTTTTTTTGCCCTCGTTAACTTTTCTAGGTTTATGGGATTAGGGTTATTCAAAGTATGTTGAACAAGCTTTTTAATTCCACCTTTTTTTAATACGTCTGACCATTCAAGGGGGTGAAGAATGTCTTCGTACCCTTTAAATCGCATATCTTTTTTGTTTTTTACTACAAAAATCAGTGGTCGATTGTATGAGATGGCCGGTAGTGCGACGTGGAGCCTTGAAGTAATTACAAGTGAAGCCCTTTGGATTTCACGGATGCGCTCCCTAGCTAAGTTTAATCGCTTTTCGACGCTGAGGCTACAGCACGTGTTAATTAAGCAATTAATGTCTGTACCAATACTATAGAGGCTTAGATATTGCTTCCCTGGGCAATGTAATGTTTTAATTTTGCTCCAAAGGTTGCCGCAGTTTTTTATTTTCTGTGTTCTGAATTTGATCTCGCCAATAAGCCGCGATAGTTGTCCTTTAGAAGCTAGGATTGCTTCCTGGGCTTCGCGCATCAGATCGATCGCAAGAATGTAAGGTTTAGGGTTTATATTAGAGCTTTCTTCATCAAAATCTGATAGTGTTAAGGTCAAGCAACCACTGAAATAGCTGGCTATGCCATGCTTATTCAAGAGCTCTAGGGTATGGAGGTCTCTTGCGCCGATAGGTTCGTATTGTTTCAGATAGTAAAGCGACTTTTTAGAAAGGATCGATTTTCTTGCCTCGTCCGCTATATGAAAGGAGGTAAACAGAGGTTGGATATTGTCCGAGGGCGGCCACATGAACGGCCTGTGCATGAACCAGCCGTTCATTATCACTTTAATTGGGGTATCGGTTTTTTCTTTAAGTCCAAGGCATTCTCGATTGATGTAGTAATCGGGTTCCTTTATAAAGTTAAGTGCCGCAATTGCTTGGATATCGTCTCCAATGTTGTTGGTTGGGGCGATTAGCAGTCCTCGTGGCGCTGATACCGGCATATTAACTCTCCACTATTTTCTTTAAAGTTTTGTAAAGCTCGGTCGCTGTGTGGTTTATATCGTGGTTGGCTACAACTTTTTGTCTCGCTCTTTCTCCCAGTTTTTTAGCTAGGTTTGGGTCATTCATAATTTTATTTGCGGCGTTTTCTAATACCGAGATTTTTAAGGGAAGTGCAAAGCCCTCTTCTCCATTGTTGATGAGCTCTCTTTGGGCAGGGATGTCCGAGGTGATGATGGGTAACCCCATGGCCATGGCCTCTAGGGTGGTTAGAGATTGGTTTTCGGCCAGGGTCGGGAATAGGATGGCATCTGCGGCTTTATAAAACGCGGTAATATCCTCAATAAATGGTTTAAATATAATATTTTTAAGACCCCAGGCTCGGGTGAGGTGCTTGTAAAAATGCCTAAGACTGCCGTCTCCGGCAAAGACAAAGGTGGCTTGCTTCAATCGTTTGGCCAGTCGAATGGCGGTTAAATGGTTCTTTTCTAGAGTATATCGCGCGGGCATCAACCAGACAAATTTTTGGCCGAGTCCAAGTTTTTCCTTGTAAAGGCGCTTTTCTTCTTCAAGCGCTGGCTGATACTTAATGAGATCTACGCCGTTGGGGATGCCAATAGAATTTATGCCGTAATGTTCCTTTAAATAGTTTGAAGCCCAATGCGAACAGGTTATTACCCCGTCAGCAAGTTTCATTTGCCTGGCTTTGGTGAAAAGGTAAGTGTAGTCGTAAAGTTGGCGAATGGGTGCGGGGTAGTGATAGAGAATCTGGTCATGACTTATAACCCACTTTGGACTACTCCAGTCCTTCAATACTCGATACGTTCCCGGAAACCAGGCCTGAAGGAGCCGTAGGTCTGCTTTCTTAGCGACGTGGTCAACGTCTCGAAAAGTTACATAACGTAGGACCTGTATATTCGAACTGGGATTGAGTCTTCGGATTAGAGGTTCTAGGTTAGAGCTTTTGGGTATTGCCAATGTTATGTTGACGCCCAAATTGGCTAGACGGGGTAAGTTTTCGGCTAGCCATATCTCGCTGCCGGCCACTCTAGGCGCGTCACTAAGAATGAGCAGCTTCATTTTCTATGAGCTCCTTTAACTTTTGTGCAAGTTTCTCTGCAGATTTCTCGAGTGTGTGCTTTTTTAAAACCTTTTTTCTTGCCGATCTACCCAGACGATTACGTAGTTCCTCGTTATTAGCTAATAGTTTAAGGTATTTGGCAAAGGGAGTTGGTTCTGCGGGGAGCAGGATTCCTTCCTCGCATGGGGTTATAAGTTCTTCCTGTGCTGGTATGTGGCTTGTAATAATGGGAAGACCCGAAGCCATCGCTTCTAGTGTAGCCAAGGACTGGTTTTCGCCTAGGGTTGGAAAAATAAAAATGTCAGCGGCCCGGTAGAGTTCTGGCATTCGCTCGGTGCGGCCCAAAAAGATACTGTTTTTTATTCCCATTATTTGAGCGAAGTTTTTCATCGTCTTAAGCAAAGGACCATCGCCAGCGAGAATAAGGGTAATTTCGGAGAAGTGTTTTGCAACCAGCAGAGCAGTGATTTGGTTTTTTTCCAAACTTATTGCAAAGCGAGCGGGTAGCAAGGCTATTATTCCTTCCAAGCCGAATTCTTGTTTTAACCTCTCTTTTTCCTTAGGGTCAGGCGGACGGAAACGGCTGGTATCTACTCCGTTTTGCACATAGTGTACGTTTGGAACTCTGTGCACGTTCTTCAAAAATTCAGCCGCCCAGCGGGAGACGGTAATTACGCCGTCGGCCTGGCGGAGAAGGGGGGCCTTTAATAGGCGGTAGCCGAGGCGGTAGAGCCTATGTAGGCCGAGAGGATAGTAAATTTCTATTTGATCGTGAACCAAAGCGTAGTGGGGCCGGGGAAGGGATTTGAGCATTCGGGCGAAGTTCTTGGGAAACCAAGCGGAGCTTACCCAAAGGTCTACAGGAGGAAGTTCTTCGTAATTTTGATATTGCACGACCGGAATGCCGGCGGTCTCGAGTTTCACAATAATAGGTTTTGTTTTTCCCCCTTCGGGAAATGCGGCTAAAGGCGCAATACCGTAATCTTGCAAGCGCGGTAAAACTTCAGCGAGCCAGACTTCGCTTCCGCCTATTTCTTGGGCGTCGGTGATAAAGCCGACACGCACGGCGGGTATTGTACCCCCTTTGGTCTAGCCCTAGGATGGCGGGCGGATGGCGCGGGCTTTTGTCAACCTCCCCCAGGTGGCTCGAGCCAAGGTCTTTGCGGAGGAGAAGGCCCCGGCGGTGCTCCTCGTCCCTGAGGAGCGGCTTTCCCTTTACCGGGGGCTTTCAAGCTTTGGCGTGCGGGCCTACCTCCGCCCCTCGGCCTACGCCAAGGACGAGGCCGCCCACTTCGTGATGAG
>JAADCS010000129.1 GCA_013154295.1 Thermotogae bacterium | reverse complement strand
ACTCCCAGTCCTTCTTCATGTGGCTATAAAGGGGGAGAGAGATGGCAAGCAAGGCCTTAAAAACGGTATTCGGCTTCAGGAAGTGGATAGCTTCGGTAGAGATTATCCTCTACATAATCATGTTTATCACCCTAATTACTACCGCCTACCACAAGCTGATGGGGGGTGGCCACTAATTGCCCAGGCCTTCTTGGGACGAGTACTTTATGTCAATTGCCCAGATGGTCTCAACCCGCTCCACCTGTTTAAGGCGAAAGGTCGGGGCGGTTTTAGTTAAGGACAAGAGAATAATATCTACCGGCTACAACGGCCCGCCCTCAGGCCTTAAGCACCCAGAGGAGGTTGGCTGTTTAAGGGAGAGGTTGGGAGTTCCGAGTGGGGAGAGGCACGAGCTCTGCCGGGGACTCCACGCCGAGCAGAACGCAATAATCCAAGCGGCCCTTCACGGCGTTTCCACCAAGGGAAGCGTCCTCTACTGCACCCACTGCCCCTGCTCCCTCTGCGTAAAGATGTTGATTAACGCGGGGGTTGAGAAGGTAATCTACAAGGAGGGCTACCCCGACTGGCTTGCAAAGGAGATAGCAAAAGAGGCGGGTCTTCCTCTAATCCAGTTTCAAGAAAAGTAAACTACAAGTTGTAAAGAGGGCAATCGCTAAATTTACGTACTTCCCAAAATCAGAAACCTTGAAACTCTTTCTTAATTACAGAAAAAATTTTACTTGCTTTTTCTCCGCAGTTTTCTCTTGCCTTCAATAGCCTTAATCACTTTACTAAAAGGCACTCTATACAACACTTTAACCCCAGAATTATAAACGCGAATAACTTTAAGTTCCTTATTGGTGTAATCGGCCAACAAAATTACTCTCCTGTCAGGACTCAACCTAACCTCGTATATCCGGTTTTCGTCTTCCCACATTCCGTAAGGACGCTTAGGATCGGATATGTTCCAAATTTTCAAGTACCTTTTCTCATCCTCGGCGAAAACGCACAAAAGAGCACTTCCATCGTTTACCAAAACACAGTAAGGTGCTGAAGTGGAAAGCGGCAGTAGCTCTTCTTTGTACGGTAGGTCGTACGTTTTTCCAGTTTTAAGGTTCATTAGTTTTGCTGGCTCATGAGAAATTGAAAATTCGCTGGAGAGTAATGCCCAATTGCCCCACGCGTCCAAAATGCTGAGCGGCGTTTCAAAGACTTTAAGAACGCGAGGTTCTTTACCGTCCAACTTAACCTCTAGGTATTGATGTCCTTCAGCGTAAACTTTCACAAGCATGACGCCTTTCCGAGGAAAAAAACCGTCTAGAATAAGGCTAGGTAAATCTAGGTTCAGCTCTTTCAACGAACACTTCCCTTTTCTACACACTACTTCGTAGATTTTGTATTCGTGTTCCATTGAGCAAGTGCTTAAGTATTTACCGTCAGGGCTGACTCTTACGGTTACGAAGGAGTTAGGATAGTAGTCTACATGCTTCTCACATCCAGTCTTAAGTGATAAAAGCACGGAACTTGAAACTGAAGTCCTCCACATCGTATCTTCTTCAACCTTCATCGTCAAAGGCTCCTTTCCGATGATAAACAGACTTTTAGACAATAAGTAAGCTGCGTTTACGTAAGAGAGGTTCTTAAGCTTGTACTTTCTTACAAGTTTCATGTTTGGAAGCCTGTAGAGCCTTACTTCAGGCTTCTCTACGAGCACAGCGACCATAGTTTTACCGGTATCGGTAATTAAAAAGTCTGTAGGGGTGGAAAAAGAGTTGCTGGAGAAAAGAACTAGCAGAAAAAAGATGCGTCCAAGAAGGCTCAAAGCTCTTACCATTTGCCGTACTCCTTTCCCGTTTTTATTATCCGCACGACGAATTTGCAATTGGGCAGAATTCTCAACATCGTCACGACACGCTCTTTTCCTCCGTAACGGAAGCGTGGGTCTTTTTTCAATTTTATCAACAGCCTTTGCAACTTTAAAAATTGGAATAACCCAAGCAAGGAGGTACGGATTAAAAACTCAACACCTAGTACGAAACCGGCGGCACGCCACCGACGACCTTTTCCTCCCCCTCTTCTCAGAGGTCGGAATAATTTCAAAACGCTTCTCCGCCTGCCCTCTTGAATAGTATTTTTTACTGTAAGATAATTTCCCTCTGCAACAAAACTCTGGAGGTATTCCCTTTGGAGGTTCTCCTTCTTTCGGCCAACCTTCCAGAGCTCCCCTCTAAAGAGGAGCTCCTCCGCCACGCCACCTTCACCTTCTTGGTTGACGGAATTTCAAGGGCGTGCTCCCACCAGCTCGTCCGCCACAGGCCAGCCTCCTACAGCCAGCAGTCCCAGAGGTACGTCGCAATGAAAAACTTTCCTTTCGTAGAGCCTGAAACGGTTAGGGGAGTCAAGGTTGAGCTTGAGGGAAAGGAGATGGGCTTTAAGGAGCTAATGGAGCTCGTAGGAAAGTTCTACGAGGGACTCGTTGAAAAGGGAGTTCCTAAAGAGGACGCAAGGTTCGTCCTACCAAACGCCTGCACCACCAGAATAGTATTTACGATGAACGGAGAGGAGCTCGTCCACTTCTTAAGGCTTAGAACCTGCTCAAGGGCCCAATGGGAAATTAGGGAGGTGGCCGTAGAGATGTTAAAGATTTTGAGGGAGAAGTTCCCCGGCCTTTTTGACGGCGTCGGCCCAAACTGCTACTACCTCGGCTACTGCACCGAAGGGAAGAAAACCTGCGGAAGGCCTGAAGAGGTGAGGGAACTTTTTAGGAACTTGAAATAAGGAGCGGGAGAGATGGTTGAGCTTATAGAGAAGGCGGCAAGCATCTTAAAAAAGTTGGGAGTTGACGGCTACGACGTCTTCGCCTTAAGCGGAGAGGGAACTTCCGTTGAGGTTAAGGAGGGACAGGTAGAGAAGATTAAGTCCTCAAGCAGGAAGGGGATAGCGGTAAGGGTTATAACCGAAGGGAGGCTTGGCTTTGCCTACACCAACGACACCTCTGAAGAGGGAATTAGAATAGCCATTGAGTGTGCAAGGGAGAACGCCCAGAGCTCTGAACCTGACGAGTACCCCCTCTCAACGCCGTCGGAGAACAGCGTGGGCTTTCCTCTTGAAGACCCGGAATTTGAGCAGATTGGGGTTGAGAGGAAAATTGCCCTCGCCCTTGAGCTTGAAGAGAGGGCTAGGAGCTACGACCCGAGAGTTGACAGGGTGAGGAAGGCCTCCTACGGCGACGGGAGGACTACCGTTTACTACCAAAACTCAAACGACAACGCCTTCACCTACACGACCACCAGCTATTCCTTAAGCATTCTTTTGGCGGCAAGGGAGGGTGAGAGTTCCCAGATAGGCTGGGACTACCAGAGTAAGAGGTTCTTTACGGAGCTAAACCCAATGGAGGTTGCCGCAACGGCGGCGGGGAACGCCGTGGAGCTCCTTGGAGCAAAGCCAATGAAGACTGCAAGGCTGCCGGTAATCTTTAAAAACTCCGTCTTTGCAGAGCTCATAGAGGCACTATCGGCGGCCTTCCTCGGCCACAACGTCTTAAGGAAAAAGTCCCTCTTTGCAGACAGGCTGGGCCACGAGGTTGCAAGCCACGCATTCAACCTCTACGACGACCCCTTCCAGAAGGACGGAACGGGAAGCGCCCCCTACGACGACGAGGGAACGGCTACCAGAAGAAAGGCCGTAATTGAAAGGGGGGTTTTAAAGAATTTCCTAGTTGACCTCTACACCTCAAGGAAGCTGGAACTTCAGCCGACCGGAAACGGAATGAGGGCCGGAATTGGAGCTCTCCCCACCTGCGGAATAACCAACTTAGTCGTTGAGAGGGGAGCTCTCGGCTTTGAAGAGCTCGTAAAGACCCCAAAGGAGGTTTTGGTAATAACCGACGCTATGGGAATTCACACGATTAACCCCATAAGCGGAGAGTTCTCAATTGGAATAAGCGGGGTTTACTACCACGAAGGGGAAAAGGTTGCCCCAGTAAGCGGAATGACTGTTGCGGGGAACGTAAAGGAGCTCTTAAACGGAATAACCGAGGTAGGTGCAGACTCCAAGTGGCTTGGGAACGTCTGTAGCCCCTCAGTTTTAGTAAAAGAGTTAACCGTAAGCGGAGAGTAAATGAAGAGCATCAGAAGAGAAAGGCTGAAGTCAACGCTGCTCAGGGAAGTTTCAGAAATCGTTAGAAGAGAGGTAGAGCTCCCAGAAAACCTCTTCATAACAATTCAGGGAGTGGAGCTCTCAAAGGACGGGAGCAAGGCCACCTTCTTCGTCTCAGCCCTTAAGAAGGAGGACGCCCTTAAGGCAGTGGAGATTTTAAACAGGGCTCAAGGCTACATCCACCACCTCTTGGGAAAGAGGCTGAGGTTAAAAGTAGTTCCAAGGCCAGAATTTAAAGTCTCTCCAGAGGTGCTGCTGTGAGAAAGAAGCTAACCAGAAGCGAAACCGCAGAGCTCGTCAAGGATATGGAGGGGAAAATCCTCGTAACGACCCACAAAAACCCAGACGGGGACGCAATTGGGAGCTCCCTCGGCTGGTACCACTTCCTCAGGAAGCTGGGGAAGGACGTTGAAATCTTTTACAGGGACAGAGTTCCATACTTCTTTGACTTCCTACCAGGGGCAGACCAGATTGGAAGCGGCCCAGAAATCAAGGGGAACTACGACTGGGTGATAATAACCGACGTTTCAGACCCCAAACGAACTGGCTTTGAGGAAGTCCCGGCAAAAAGGAGTTTGGTAATAGACCACCACGTTACGGCAGAGCCCTTTACCGACTACGCAATAGTTGAGCCCCACATCTCAAGCACCTGCGAGCTCTCCTACGGAATAATGAAGCTAATTGA
>JAADCS010000077.1 GCA_013154295.1 Thermotogae bacterium | reverse complement strand
ACATAGCCGCTTCCACTCGGCCCACAGTCCGTTACGTTGAGAAAGGTTAAAGATACTACAGAGATCAGAAGAATGAAGAGCGACCTTCTCACAGCTGTATTATACCGACGAAATTTTCGTGCGGTGCTAATTTAAAACGTCACTAAATAGGGGATAACGGTTGGTCCAGTCCCCCTACCTCACCACAACCTTCACCGTCTTCTTTCGCATCCTCACGAAGTACACCCCTGGCCTTAGGAGTACCGTGCTGCCATTTTGGACTTTTCCTACGAGTCTCCCGTCGTACGAGTAGAGGGTCAGGTCCTCCAACGCCGTGAGCTTACGCCCGTTGAGACGGTAGAAAATGGAGGTTATGCAGGGTTTGGCCTCAGAAACGGCCGTGGTCGTGTAGGTCCAGATCACATAGTCGCTGTAAGTGGCGATCCGCGAGGGGGGAACGTACGTCGTGTCCCACGGGGTCGTGGAGGTATCCACTATGGCGTGGCGCTGGTAGAATACGATGGTGTCTATGCTGTAGTGGACAAAGCCTAGAGTGTTTACGTACCTGATACGTAGGTAGAAATGAGCGCTAAGCTCTCTGCAGCATATGAAGGTGCTTCCAGTATCAGGGTAAGTGTTGGTGTAGACTATGGTGAAAACGTAGGGGCTCACAACCACGTCAGCGGTATCGCCGGAGTAATAGAGCAACGTGGCATACGAGGGGGAGAAATATACGCTATCCACTATACCATCCCAGTCCTCGTCACCTCCCGAAGGTATGCGAGTGTTCAGCGGGTATATGCACGTGTCTGTGGCCTGCCATGTGTCCCCTACGATTAAGGGGAACTTCAGTACCCTTAAGCCGGTGAGGCCAGGAGCGTCAAAGAGCCAGTTGTCTGCAAAATCAACTAAGTAGGTGCCATCGTAGTACGCATAGCCCGTATCCACCTGGGGGTCGTAAGAAAAGGTGCGCACTACGTAATCCGCCCTATCAACGGGTGTTGAGAAGGAGCATCTGCTACCCGTCCCGTCCCATGTGTTTACGGTGAGGACAGTCTCTTGAGCGTAAAAGGAAGAGCTGTCCTCATCTACAAGGTACCACCGATTCGCACCGGCGGTAAAACCACCCCAGCCCAGATCGGAAAAGACTAACACTAACATAGTTTGCTTCCAATAGCGCAACCCCTCGGTGTTGCACTCATTTAGACTCACCCGTTGCTATACCTCTGAAACCGGTGCTCGCGGTATAAACTACCCTCAGGATTGTTGCCGTGGTAATGAGTATGCCGAAGGCGTCGCTCTCGGAGTAAGCGTGATTCCCATCCCTGTCGTACCAGAACACTACCGCACTATCGCCGGATGGGGATAAAGTGTAGGAGGGAGCGTAACCATCGGGAGGTAAGGGGGCTAAGTGCCCTCCGGTATAGGGTAAGAAGAACATCTTACCCGTTCCCCTTACGTTTATGCTATCTCCAGAGGCGCTTACGAGGGCAACCGGTACGGACCCGCTATCACCCCGGAACTGACAGGTCGTAATGTCCTGGAAGTATAAGGTGTTCCTTTTACAGTAGAGGGTATCCTTAAGGCCATCCGTTATGTAAAGGGTGTCGTAGTGGGTAATGAGGATCATTCCGCACCTTAGGTTAACTTCAGAGGAATCCACAGCACATGCAAGAACATGGTGCCACGTGGAGCATATATGATAAACGCTGGTATCCATGTACAAGGTGACCTTACCGTTGTCACTCTCATATACGGGCTCTCCTATATAAGTATAGTCAGCGCATCGGATAACGGCTCCTATATCGTCCCAGGTTTTATAGGCTTCAACTTTCAAAGTTGTTCCCCGGTTTATGACCTTTATATCATCTATGTCAAAGATGAGGATGGACTTATCTTTCCTCATATCGCATCCTAACAGCGCTATGGTAAGAGCAAAGACTAAGACAACTTTTCTCATCTTATAATCTCCTTTGTTAGACGGTTGTTATGTTTTATAAAGTATATTCCGCGTTTTAGCTTTGATTTTACCTCATTTACATCATCACCCTTATATACTACCCTGCCGTTTATATCATACACAGTGACTTGGTTGCGATCTTTGGTAGAACTGACTGATAGATGAGGATCATCGTCTCGCTCATCACCTTCACAGAAACTTACGAAAACAGGTTCAGAGATGGGGCTTTCATTCCCATTTCTATCGTACGCACTTACCGATATGCCATACGTACCACACCCCAAGGTTAGTGTTATGGTGTTCGTGTTCGTAATCCCGCTATCACTGATAGATGTTGAAAACGAAGTCCATTTCCACTTGTAATAATATAGGTCAATATCGCCAATATCATCCCATCCAACGATAACTCTTCTAAGAGACGTATCTATTGATGTTATTCTCAGATTTTGCGGCCTTGGGGGAGGTACCTTTGACCATCCACCTGGGTATACGATATACGGTGCTTTATCTTTGATTATTAAACTGTATCTATCGTTGTGAGTGTTATCATAAATTTGCCACCTAGCCCTTTTTATGGTTGAACCGAAAAATGTTATTCCACCTACAGTTGGAACGTCTATTCCCGGAGGAGTAATGTGTAAGGTAGGGTTTGAAGTGTTAAATGCGAGAGCAACAAAGCTAAGATCTGGGTTTATGGAGGTGAGATTGCTTAGGGGAGCATTAACAACCGGTACTACCCTTTCTTGTATTAAATGCCGACATGTTGAGAAATTATACTCATTCTCTATATATGCCTCAACTTTATAAACCCCCCAAGATAATGAGCGCACCAGAAAATCATGTTCCATACTGTGAGTTGGGAAAATGGTATCTTTCACCTTATTTCCAAAAACATCCCATATCTTCACCCTTATGTTGCGTCCAGGAATTGGACGCTCTTCGTATATATATCCATTATTGTATCTCCAGTACGAAAATACGCGTATCCTTAGTCCTAAAGCAGTGTCGCTCCAGTGGTATGGAATAGCTATAAGCCCTAATGCAAATGCCATACATATATCATCGTAATATGAAAAATAAGTCTTTCTTAAGGCATGCTGTTTGAGCCACCAATCATCAAAGGGGAGATTATCTTCCAATCTTGTACTTCCAACAATTTCACGCGTTTTATTCTTCAACTCATCATAACTGGGAGGTAAAATATACCATCTGGAGAAAAGCCACGAGTTAAACTGTATAAAATAGCTCGGAACCCTAAACCATAATTTCCACCAGCTGAAACCTGCTATTTTATATCTGGGTGTAGATAATCTAAGATTTACATAAAAATCATTGTAAGGCAATCCAATGAAATCCGTATTCCATTGCTGAAAGAGAATATAATATCCGTTTAGATAATTATCTATATCGTGGTAAAGGTAAGGGTAATCATAAAGGGTAATCATAGAACCCTCCGGTTTCTTCGTATATGAGTACGGATACCTCCACCTCAGCAAATTCCGCATGCCCCTCTTCAAACTGATCATGGGGGAGGGCCCTGTAGTTCCTAAAAGCATGGGCCATCTCATGTATAAGAAGGGGTCCCCACTTTCTACCGTACGCACTTTCCCATCTTTTCAGTCTTATCTCCGAATTGATCCAGCAAGTCGGACTTGGAATAAACATACCGCCTGTACCTAAGGAAGGATCCTTCGTTATCTTAACTTTGTGCGTTCCTAAGCAAAGCCATCCTCCGCATTTGCAATAAGGCCAGTCGTATATCCTCTTTAGACGTGGATAAGCGAGGTTCCAAACGTGTAAGATTTGGCTCCACTCCGCATCAGTCCAACCCTCCCCCCTTACAGGCTCTAAGTCCCGTGCTGGTAATTTGGTGAGGTCCTCATGAATGCCAATATCCTCGGGTACAGCAGGTCTCCCGTTTCGGGTAAATATGATTACAACGTCTTTAACTCCGCGAAGGTTAAGGAATCTAATAGTGCTATCAGCCACCTTGTTGATGCGTCCCCTGTAGAAGATATAATCTTTGGCTGTTCGTATGTTTTCCGGTAATTCTACCGGTACCACCACAGCCCTAAGAGGAGAAATCACCGCAAGCATCAGAACCGCAGCGAAGGAAATTGAATGAGATTGAAGGAGATTCTTCACACCCTTTCCTTCTTTGAGAAGAGTGTTGAATATCTTCATCATTAAGAAGAATATTTTAAAGAAGAAATTTACCCTGTGGGAAGGAAGAACCTTTATCCTACGACCTCCAGCCCCCGTCGGGATAAACTACCCCATCTTGGAGGCTGGAGGCTTTGGGCCCATTGCAATGTTGGCCTCTACCTTACCACCACCTTCACCGTTCCCCTTCGCATCCTCACGAAGTATACTCCAGGCCTTAGGAGAACGCTCTGGCCCCTGTCTAAAATAACCACCAAACGCCCATCCGCACCGAAAACTTCGGCATCCTCCTCCACCTTCAGGAGCCTACCCCTAACGGAGATCCCAACGGGTCTTCCGGCCCTCTCCAACACCCCAACGGTGGTGTATCTCCATAGCTGATAGTTGTTAAACTTGCCTACCAACGTGGGTGGAACCACCGTCGTATCCCAAGTGATAGTATCCACCGTCTTAAAAGCCGAATACACGATGAGCGAATCTATGCTCAAAAACACCATCCCAACCCCATACACGTACTTGAACCGCAGATAGTACTCGTAGATCTCCTGCTGGCAGCATATCATGGTGTCACCAGAATACATAACGCTTGTGAATACCTTGCCAAACGTGGCCGGAGAAATATGCACCTCTGCCGTATCTCCGCTTACACTCACCAGCGTGGCGTAGGTGGTGTCGTAGTACAGACTATCGACGAACCCGTCCCAATCCTCGTCCATGTAGGGTACCCTCTCGCCCGGTAGAAACTGGCACGTGTCT
>JAADCS010000064.1 GCA_013154295.1 Thermotogae bacterium | reverse complement strand
ATTAGTTTCTGTACTTAAACCTCCTCAGTAAGGGTATAAGCAGTGGGAGTAAGTACCCAAGCATTCCAAAATCCTTTACCGGTGCTGTACTACACCCTCCTCCGCCACCGACCGATGGAGCGGCTGTCACCGGAAGTGTGGCTGTTGTATCACCGGTATCGGGCTGGGGAGAGACCACGATAACGGGGTCTAAGATTCTGCCTGTCTCCGGAGAGAGGTCACATTCGGAATTGTCCCTTATAGTGAAGGAGAGGGTGTTTCCGGTAAAGCTTACGTTTGTAATCCCGTCACACTCGTTGGTGGGATAAATCTGCTTAAAGTTTTCTCCGCCCAGATACTTGAATATTACAGCGTCGGGAGGAAGGGTTTCTGCAAACACCAGTGTTATGTCCACCGTATCTCCCTGAAATTCCGTAACTTCAAAGCGGAAAGCACCCTCTACTCTTCCGCCCTCTACCCTGTAGTAGGTTGTATCCTCGGATACATAAGCCACTCCCTGAGAGGTGGATACTTCTACGGGAGTGCCGTAGCCTATGAGATTCACCTTGTACTCGTTACCCCTTGCATCTTTTAGGGTAAGCACACCCGTGTATCTTCCGACTCCAGGGGGAGTGAACCGCACAGCTATAGTTTTGCTTGTATTTGGCTCTATCGTCAGTCTCTTTACGTACACCTCAAAGGGATAGTCCACGAGAATGTCCGCTACATCTATTGGGTTGGGAGTGTCGTTTCTAAGCTCAAGCGTAAGCTCCGCCGTTTTCCCGACAAGTACCTCTCCGAAGTTTACGAAAGATACATCTACGCCGTTATAGAGAATCCTTAACGTTCCTATGGTTACCTCGCCTGTGTCTTGTGCGGTTGCCGTACCGGACAACAGAACTACTTGCGGCTCGGAGCTGTAGTCAAAGAGTATAGACAGGGCAGAAGTGAATACGCCGGCTTTCGGGGGGATAAAACTAACAACAATGTTAACCTTTTCTCCGGGGCCAAGCTCGTAGGGCACTTCAAAGCTATAGGAAGCGCCAAAAGGTTCCGCCGGCCGGGATATGCCGAGAATCTTCACCGGCTTTGAAGTTTTGTTCGTTACGGAAATACCCTTCAGGACTTCTGTTCCGGCCGGAACACTACCGAAGTCTATTGTTAAAGGTTCAACTCTCACATCTACCGGAGAGGCCACTCCCTGAACGAGAACTTTCTGGGGTCCGTTAACGGCATCGGAGTTGACTACAATCTCGCCGAGGTAAACGCCTTCAATACCGGGAGAGAAAGAAACATCAAGGGTAATTCCCTGCCCGGGACCCAGTTCTAGGGGGAAGCTGAGGGGTGTATTTATGGAGTACACCGGAGGAAGGTTTATCGTATCTATACCCTCAATTCTCAAGGTATCCGTTCCTTTATTTTCAATTGTGAATCCGAGTATAGAAGTCTGATTAGTTCCAACTGTTCCGAAATCAAGAACTGCTGGGGTGACCTGAAGCAGGCCCGCAAGTCCGAGACCTTTCAGGGAAATATCCACATTTCCTCCGTTGGTAGTTACAGTTATGGTCGTCTGATACTCCTTGGGATAAGTCGGGACAAACCTATAAATAATCTGCTGGGATAGGCCGGGTTCAACGCTCACCGGGCAGGAAACAACCTGGAATCCTTCTCCTATCTGACCGCACGAATCTATATTAAGACGAGCATCCCCATCGTTGAAAATAGTTACTGTGAGTTCTCTAAACTCTCCTACCTTCACGCTTCCAAAGTCAAGAGTTGTTCTGTCTATCCTTGCAAGAGGAGCAAGTACCTGAGCTATTACCTCAACGCTTGAGGCTACCCCTGCTTTATTTGTAATTATTCTTACTTCTCCAGAATAGGTTCCTCTTTTCAGGTCAGCGGAGTTGAACACCACATCTATCTGTCTCTGCTCACCAGGATTGAGGTTGAAAGGTTCAGGATTAGGTGAGGGTTCTAGCATTCTTGTTCCTATTATGTAAAGGGTAAAATTCTCGTTAGTAGTTGAAGGATAAATTGTTAGCGGGACATTGCCTGTGTTCACCACGGTTATAGTTTCCCTTACTGTATCTCCTTTTGTAACATTTCCAAAGTCAAGCACCCCATCGTCATTATTGTCTCCTTCAATAACCCTTATCGCCGGATTTTCTACCACTTCAACTGTGAGATTTATATTTCTGTAAAGTCCCTCAGCTTTACTGGTCAAGGTCAGTCTACCCTCATAAGTACCAGCCCACTTTTCCTCCGCGTTAAAGCTGACACTAATTACTTCCTGTCCTCCCGGTGGTATTGTTACCTCAACAGGATTGACGGTAAAGTAACTGGTTGATGTAGTAGCAACAAGGGTTACACTGCTATTTCCCTGGTTTGTTACTACTACATGCTGGGAGACGACCTCATCCGTATTAACCCTTCCGAGGTCAAGAATCCCGTCGTTTGTACCGTCTCCCTCCGTTATTTCCACAATCACGGGGGAAACTACATCAACCGTGAGGGTTATGGTTCTTATGAGTCCTATCACGTTAGCAGAGGTAACCGAAAGGGTAGCCTCGTACCTTCCCCCGAGCAATCCTTCGGAGTCAAAGTAAAGGTACAGAAACGCCTGCTCTCCCGGAAGTAGTTCTATCCGGAGAGCCTGACCGGTTTGGGCTGTACCGTTAAAAGAATTCATCGTAAAAAGGTCGTTTGAAAGGGAGAGGTCAAGAACCAGCGTTACATTCCCGGTATTTCTGAGAATCAGGGTTCGAACTGCTGTGTTTCCGCTGGTTACCTCTCCGAAGGCGAGAGTTCCGTCGTCGGTTCCGTCTCCTTCTATAATCTGAAGTTCTGGAAGAGGGTTGTTTATTCCGTTTCCTGTGAGTCTTAAGCTTTTTACAAGACCGAAGCTGTCGTTCCTCACTTCAAGGAATCCCTGATAATAGACTTCTTGAGCCGGACTGAATGCTATATCAAGTCGTAGAGACTCTCCGGGTCTCAGGGTGTAGAACTGGCCTTCCTGACATGTCACAAGTTCGGCCGGTATCGGGGAAGAGAAGGAAAAGCTTTCTCCGGTAATTGTTATACAGTCAAGGGCTACATCCACAGTGTTGTCATTCCTGAGGAATACCGTTCTCACCAGAGCATCGTTGACCGCGACCTTTCCGAAATCAAGAACGAGAGGGACGAGAATCCGGCCGTTTGCATCGTAAAATCTGAGTCTCTCGGCCGTATCTTGAACGGTTAGATTTCTGATAACTGCGTATATGTCCGAGCCTGTAGTTGGTTGATTGCGAGTATCTTTCCAGACAATGAAGAACTCGTCTCTGTTTGGATTGTAAGCTCCCGCCGGTGCAAGCTGATTCCCAACCGCCTGAAGCGTAATCTCCTGATTGTCACCCTGCAGACTCCCTTCCGGTCCAACAAACTGACCGAAGAGGTCAAGGTTCAGTTCCCCGCCGATGGCATTCCTGCTGTCCTGCCAGAGAACCAGAAATCTCTGGTGAACACTGTCGTAGACCACCTCCGGTGAGGTCTGGGCAGAATCATTCAGGTCATTCTGCCCATCCTGATTCTGGTCTGTGTAAGAAACGACAAAGTTTTCCGCATAAGGAATTCCAGACGAACCCAATAGCTGACCGTAGACGTTCGGGGAGGTTTCATTATCCCTGAGGTCCTCCCACACTACGAGGAATCTTCCCGTCACAGGGTCGTTCCCGACGGAAGGATTGTAAGCTCCGGCGGTAGATACATCCACACGGGTAAGAAGATTTCCCACCGCTCTAAACTGGTCAAGGGTAGTGGCAAAAACGTGGACTAGAGCATCTTCATCCGGGAAAGTGTCCGTCCGATGAATAGTTCCATTATCACCACAGAATATAGAAGTTCTATGCCGTACTCCTTGAAAGACTATAAGACAGGAGCTTGATGCGTAATCACAGCTAACGTCAACGTTGTCTATAGAGTCAATGTGTTCAAATACGAGATTTAATCCAGGGGAAACTGTTATGTCATTTTCTGTAATAAACCTTGCGGAAGTTGTAATGCCATTTGGAGCGTTATTCAGAATACCGGGGCCATTTGCTACTGTTAAATCTGTATTAAGCTCCACGTATCCGACGAAAGTATTATCACCGAACGTTAGGTCAAAACTTACACTTTTAGTGGTATTGTTATCGGTCTGAATTTGGCAGGCATTCCAAGTTCCGGAAGCTCTCTTGGTCTGGCTTCTTTTTTCAACCCACACTATCACGAATCTTTTTAAGGAGTTGTTGTAACTTACTCTGGGTTTAAATCTACCAGTTAGCTCCTCATCAAAGACTGGAGTGAAGTCTATAAAAGCTCCATCTTCTGGATTCATAGTCGGTATCTGAGTACAGTCAGCTGGTGGTCTAAAGGTGGTATAATATATGTATCGCCAGAATTGTCTTGTATTTCCTTGCTGATCCACCACTTCTTCAAATCTCGTATCCTGCCAGACTACGAGAACAAGGTTCTGGTCAGGAGCGTAAACGGCATGGGGATGGGTTTGACTGTCACCCGGTCTTCCTCGTGCTATCGGAAACTCGGCACTACAGGGCGTTCCGTCTTCCCTGAAAAACTGACCGTATATATCCGCATCGGAGGGGTTCCTCCAGTCTTCCCATATCAGGAGGTAGTAATTCCCGTTGGTTATATAAAGAACCTGAGGGTTTTGCTGGTCCCCTGTCTGCTGGATGAGTGGTGTATTTCCGAAAGCCATCAGAGAAATCAGCAGTAATATAAAAACAAAACCGCCCATGTTTATCCTCCCTCAATTATTTACTGAATCGTACAGTTTTCCTCCTCCGTAATAAAATCCCCCACAGACAGGTTAACGCCGGTCGTAATCGTTTCCCTCCTTCCCGAGTA
>JAADCS010000054.1 GCA_013154295.1 Thermotogae bacterium | reverse complement strand
TTTGGACCATCATCTCAAAGACCTCGTCGCTGCGCTCGGGATGGGCGATGGCCACCATCTCCACCTTGTCAAACTGGTGCTGGCGGATCATTCCCCGGGTATCCCGGCCCGCGCTTCCGGCCTCTTTGCGAAAGCAGGGGGAGTGGGCGGTCATCAGCAGAGGCAGCTCCTCGGCGGGAAGGATCTCGTCGTGGAAGAGGTTGGTCAGGGGCACTTCCGCCGTGGGGATCAGGTAGAGATCCTCGTCGCAGACCTTGAAGAGATCCTCTTCAAACTTGGGCAGCTGGCCTGTGCCCTCCAGCATCCGGGAGTTGACCATATAGGGGATGGCGTACTCCACAAAGCCTCTCTCGACGTTGCGCCGGAGGAAGTAGTGGATCAGGGCCCGCTGGAGCCTAGCCCCCTCCTCCCGGAGGACGGAGAAACGGCTTTTGGCCAGCTTCACCCCCCGCTCAAAGTCGATCCAGCCGTTGAGCTCCGCGAGCTCCCAGTGCTCTTTGGGGGTGAAGTCAAACTCCCGGGGCTCCAGGACCCGCTTGATCTCTACATTCTCCTCTTCATCAGCGCCTAGGGGCACTTGGGGATCGGGAAGGTTGGGGATCCCCATGGCCAGGGAACCCAGGGCCTCCTCCGCTTGGCGGGCCTCCTCCTGGAGACGGCCCACCTCCTCCTTGAGCGCCTGGACCTTCTCCTCCAACTCGGAGGTATCCAGCCCCTCCCGCTTGTAGCGGCCAAACTCCTTGGAGAGGCGCTTCTGCTCCGCCCGGCTCTCTTCGAAGGAGCGGTTGGCCTCCTTGAGCGCTTCAAAGCGGCGCTTGAGCTCCTCGAGCAGTTCCCCCGAGACCCCCTTGGCCGCCAGACGCTGTGCCGCTTCCTCGAAATTATTCTGGAGATATTTCAGATCGATCATACATACAGACCTTTGGAGAAGTTATGTGGGATTATATTCTTTTTTTAATCAAGAGAAGGAAAGAACGGGGAAAGACTAAACTATCTTACTCCTTCCCCACAAGATTTAAAACTCAGGTGAGACCATTAGACGATCAAGCTGAACAGAACAATCAACTGTACCGGTATTAGTAACATTCAAATCAATAAAGCCCGCACCGTTTCTACAATCACGCGCATCATAGAAATTACTCCAGTCAACGATTTGCAACACTGTACATGTCCCATTAGATACAATACTAGCACCAAAATGACCATACGGGTAAAACTCTGACGTTCCCGTCTGAGCGATTAGAAACCGGCATAATTTTGTCTCACCGGGAGCCACAGTACACGAACCGACACTCTCCAGTCCCATACCACGCAGCGTATGTTTCATAGCTTCTCCGATCCGCCCCATATGGTTATCATCGGCCTGAAAACCTGTCAAATTGACCCAGATCATCACATCTTTGCCATGCAAGAAGTAGTCGTATTCAAACTCGACCAATACATGGCCGTTGCTGTCTACTTGATAGGTACTGGAGCGCATATTTCCCACATACTCCCGACCGTCATCGCTACAGAGATCCTGGCGGTTGTTGTGCCCTACGGCAAAGCCCAATCCGCTGCGTGTCTCTCCATAGTAGTTGTCTAGGAGATTCAAGATATTGTTTTCCCCATCGAGGGAGGTGATATCCCATTTGCCCAAGGCCTCATAGACATATCCCCGACCGAAGAGTACCAGCTTGTCATTGTAAAGATCCACATAGCGGAAGACATTGGCAAGATTGGTGACGAAGCGCGCTTCCTCCGTACCTATTTTCTCCAGAGTACCGGTCTCTCCATCAACTCCATACCAAAGACGGGGAGATAAAGCGTTTCGCTCGCCGTCATTGCTGCGATTTCCATCTACCGCGTACTCAACCATCCCTCCCGTAGCAATATAAGGTTTGGTATTGACCGGGTTGTTGTAGGCATCCGTCACCGTCACATCGAAGATGTCGATAAATTTGGCATGGTCGGGATCCTGGCGTGACCCTACATAGGAGATACTGATGGCCGTGGGAGGTCCGGAGAAGACGGTGACATTCATCACTATAGGCGGAAGCTCCTGCTCTTCACCGTTGGCATCTATGAAGCGTACCGAGATCTCTACCGGCACCAATCCGGAGATTTTGTCCGTACGGAGGGAGAAGGATTTGTTGTTTACCGCCTCACTACCTGAGAAGCTTAAAGAGACCGTTTCTGTAGCGCTGTTGGGCTCGACCAGTTTTCCGACGGTGAAGTTTTTGGTGGAGATGTTGATCTCCAAGATCTGGCTATCGGGCACCAGAGTCCCTTGGTCATCTTTGAGCATTAGGCTAAAGGTCTTCTCACTATTGAGCCCCATCGTGTAGTTGCCGTCGGCACTTACCGTCTCTAGAAGGTAGTTGGCAGGGACATAGTCATCTTGGGGGCGATAGTTGACCTTTACCTCGCCATAAGAAGTGAGATTGTCTACGTGATAGAATTTAAAAGTAGCACCCAAGCGTCCTTGATCGATCAGGCTTTTTAGATTTTGAGGGCCGAGATAGCGGAATCTAGCTATGCCGTCACTCCCTACAGCCACCTCATAGGATTCGAAACGACCGACATCCACACCTTCCAGTACCTCATCGGGGAGTTTGACTTTGACCGAACCGGTGGTGTAAGGGTTGTTGTTGTTCTCTTCGAAGACTTGGATATTCATCTCCACCGGCTGGGCGTTGGAGGTGAGGTTGATCTCTCGAATCGCCTGGGGGATGACGACGACGGGACGGGGTGTTTCGTCATTGACTGCGTCAAAGTTGAGGACAATCTCCTGGCTGACCGTATAGGAGTCCTCCTGCAAAAGCATCGTGATTGTGGTGGAGTGCCCATCCACTTCAGCGATATTCTCAGGTGCTTTGTAGGTAAAAGTCACATGCCCGCTTGCATCGCTTCGGACTGTCGCCTCACTAATAATCGATCCGTATTTGAGATCGGGAATTGCTGTGATGCTCACCTGATGGCCCGCTACGGGTACACTGTTTTTATCTACGACCACCGCGCTGATTTGCAAAAGCTCTCCTGGGGTTTGTACGGTCAGCGGAGAGGAGATATTGGTCAGGTTGTACTCGGGAGTCACCCCGGCTTCGGCTTCAAAGAGCAGTTGGACATCGGCTTCGATGCTGCTGCCGTTGGCATCGGTGTAGACCATCGTCACCGTTACGGTACTCCCCGCCGGCGGAAGCGTAGCGGGAGAGGTATAGGCAAACTTGGCATATCCGTTTTGATCGGTGCTGACAGTCGCAGAGGCTACAGAGCCGTACTGAGCATCGAAGGGTTTTAGTTTGACCGTTTCGCCTGTCGCGGCAAATCCGTCTTTGAGGAGTTGCGCTTTGATCTCATAAGAGGTATTGACCCGGGTGACGTGCACCGGAGTGGCAATGTTGTAAAAAGTATAACCGGACTCGCTCGCCTCTTGCTCGCTTCCTCCCACAGCCTTCAAGTCGATAGAGTAGGTGTTTGTCCTGGTTTTGCCATCTTTTTCTACACTCTCCCGATAGGTCAAGATGTAGGCAGTGGGGGTACAGGTAGGATCCAGTAAACTGCCCGTAATCCTCAAAGCCAAGGTCTGCTGATAGGTGCGAAAGACCAAAGCGGTATCGCTGGCGCCGTTGAATCGAAGAGACTCTTTGTCGATCGGGCACCCTCCCAACTCAAACTCGAAGCGATCCAGGGTCACTTCCGCATCGACATTGTTGGTCAAAAGAGTCTCCAACTCAAATTGCCGATTTTGCGTATCCAGGCTCCAGGTGGAGCTGGTCTCTTTGATCGACGTATCGGCACTGCTGTCAGAGAGATCATCTCCTCCCCCTCCGCCGCATCCGCTCATCGCAACAAGTGAAAATACGATTCCGACAATCCATCCCAATCTTTTCAACTTTTTCGTCATGGCACACCCACTCCCATTTTCATACATTAGCGTTTATAGTAACATATTTTATATTATTTAATCTTAAATAAAAACGGAGAAAGTTTAAAAGGAAGATATATTGTGGATTTATAAAAAAGAGGAGCAGAGCCCTCTTTTATAATTTAATAGAAATAGTTGACAGAGAAGTTGACTGATCCGATATGATCCACCTCATCCTGGGTGGCAAACATATATCGAAGTCCGAAATCGATATCAAAATTTTGGTTGAGGGGAATAGTGACTCCCGCCGTACCTCCATAGGCAAATCCACCGCTATCTTCTGCGTTGCTGGTCTCGTAGTTTAGATATCCGCCGACAATACCGATATAGGGCTGAAAGGCTCCAGGATTTTCTATGAAAAAGTAGTCCACTTCCGCAGAGAAGAGATCGTAGTTTTGGTTGTCGTCGTTGTCGAAGTACTCATAGCCGAGAATCGCTCTCCATTGACCCTCTTGACCTCCGAGATGGACACCAAAGGCGGCACCACTGCCGTCAAAGCTGTCATCGAGATAGCTCCCATCCCCCAAGCCGACAATCGAAGATTGGACGGAAAAAACCATACTCCCTTTGACTCCGATGAAGCCTCCGGTACGGTATCCGCTTGATGAACTGACAGCACCCCCGTCAATCCCTCCGGCCATCAAGACTCCTCCGGCCAACAGTGCTGCGACGAGCGCACCTTTTCCAGCTATTTTCTTCATTCACAACTCCTCTTATTTATCCTGACATTAGCCAATCATACATTAATAAATCTTAAATAAATAATACAATATTCCTTTTTTCGGGAAAAAGATCTATTTTTTAAGCTCCAACGTTCGTCGATAGCAGGCCTCCATGGCCTTGATAAAGCTATCGCGGACTCTCCCCTCCTCCAAGGCGGCATAGCCCGCGGCGGTGGTACCGCCGGGGGACATCACCTTGTCCTTGAGCAGGGCCGGATGCTCGTCGGCCAGCAGGGCCCCCATCCCGTCCATCAGGGCGGCGACATACTCGT
>JAADCS010000008.1 GCA_013154295.1 Thermotogae bacterium | reverse complement strand
GTTGATGAGGAAATTATAAGTAGAGGCGATGATGGAGAGATCGTTATATACGATGCTGCAGGCAGAAGGGTAAATGCTTCGGAGATACGTGAAGGCGTTTTCTTCATCAATTTTCTTCATCAAGAAGGGACGCCAGATAAGAAAAATATTGAAACGTTGAATTTTATCCACAACTCCTGTTTATCAAAATCCATCTCTCCCGTACTCTTGTAAATTGACCAATACGATTTCTAAATCAGCTGTAACCAGTTATGGAGAAGGAAGTAAATGCGACCCAACAATAAAGAGATCCTCCCCATTACAGTATAGCCGAAAGAGGCCCCAAAGGCTACCATAATGAACACGATACCTACGCTAACTATAGGTTTCATTATACCTTTTTGTTCGGCCGAGAAGAAAAAGTATAAAATTGTAGTTACAACACCTATCAAGAAAACCCAGTTGGATAGTATCATCATGAGACTTGCGGGCTCCATAAAGTTTGACGTCCAAAGGGGGAGGAAAGTGGCTTTCACCTGGGGAAATATGAAACCCTGAAAAGCGGCCGTTAGACCTATACCTGTACCTATACCTATGGTAACGGCCAACGGATAGAGGGAGATCCAACGTAGATTGGGAGCTACGTACTTAAAGATCTCCAACTTAGCCAAGATCATGATACCCAAGATTACACCTATAAGAATGACCAACTGCCCTACGGTCAAAAACGGAACCTTTTGACCCATGAAGTTGAACGTGCCGATTTTTATAACGATGAACTTACTATCCCTTATACCTTGAGCTATTTGGGGCCATATAGCTTGGTTGAACGTGTTCATTACACCGTAGCCAGCGGAAACTCCGACGAAGATGTGTTCGGCAAAACGATAGAGTGGATTCTCCTTAACGATGAGGGAGAGGATAGCCAGCGTTAGAAACGCCGCGATCCATACCCCTATAATCTCAAGCATATCACTTCCTCCCGCGCTTTCCCTTTATCCGCTTCAACTCGTTAAGTAGAAACCTGTAGTTCTCCTCCAGAGCTTTAACCTTACCCACAGCGGACGAAACCTCTCCCTTGGCCTCCGAAACTTCCCTTCTCAAACTATTTACCTCCCGCTCAAGGCGGCTTAAGCGGCGCTCAAACTCCTTAGCATCCTTACTCGTTACACATCCAGCGATCACAACCGATGAAACTGCAAAAAGGAATATCGACACCAGCTTACGCATCGGCGATTATTATACAGGGGAAGCAGGAGGTCTATGATCAGATTACCGCTTTAAAATATAACGTGCCACATTGGAGCCAGCAAGTTTGGAGTATAGTTTTTTTGATAGTAGGGGTCTCTTTCATAGTTTCAGAGTTGGGTCTTCCCACCAACTTTGAGTTTTTCGCCGTAGGAGTGGGCTTTGTTTTGGTCTCCTTTATGACGTACTTTGGCGTCCCGTGGCCGATCCAAGCGGTGATCTTCATACTAGTGGTAACTTCTATTATCGCCGTAGCTTATAAACTTTCAAGCGATGATGAAGGACCTCCACCTACCGCCTTCACCCCCCAAGGTTTGATCGGAAAGGTGGGTAAGGTCGTAGAAGCGGATCCCTATGGTTATGTGGTGCGGGTAGAGGGTGAGGAATGGAGAGCCGAAAGCGACGACCCTTTAAAAGTTGGCGATGAAGTTGAGGTTGTGGAAATCTTAGGAGCTAAGCTGAAAGTAAAGAAAACAAAAAGGAGGGAGTCATGATAGGAGGACCTATTGGCATTCTGGCTATCGTCGCCCTTATATGGGTCTTCATAATCTTCATATACAAGGCGGTTGTTATAGTTAGGCCCTACGAGGCCGCTATAGTTGAGCGCTTCGGAAAGTACCGTAAGACCCTGTACTCCGGTCTCCACCTGGTCATCCCCATAGTAGAGAGGGTCATAAAGGTGGATATGAGAGAGCAGGTGGTGGATGTACCCCCCCAGGAAGTTATAACCAAGGACAACGTGGTCGTTACGGTCGATGGGGTGATATACTACAAGGTCGTTAAACCAGAGGACGTGGTCTATAAGGTCCAGAACTTCAAACTGGCCGTTATAAATCTCGCCCAGACAAACCTGCGAAACATCATAGGTGAGCTGACCTTGGACGAAACTCTCACGAGCCGTGAGGTCATAAACTCCAAACTCCGAATAACCCTGGACGAGGCGACGGACAGTTGGGGGGTTAAGGTCACTCGCGTAGAGCTAAAACGCATAGACCCTCCTCGCGACGTAATGGAGGCCATGCACAAGCAGATGAAGGCTGAAAGAGAAAAGAGAGCTATGATCCTTGAGGCCGAAGGTTACAAGGAGTCGCAGATAAAGAAAGCGGAAGGTCAAAAGCAGGCCCAGATTCTTCAGGCGGAAGGTAAAAGACAAGCCCAGATCCTGGAAGCGGAAGGTAAGGCCAAAGCCATACGTTTGGTGGCCGAAGCGGAAAGAGATCGTATTCTTTACATCTTCAACGCTATAAAAGAAACCCAACCCACACACGAGGTGATAACCATCCAATACTTTGAGGCCTTGAAGAAACTGGCTGATGGCCAGGCTACCAAGATCTTCTTCCCAGTTGAACTCTCCAAGCTGGCCTCTTCGTTGGGTTTGGCGGGAGATTTACTAAAAAAGGAAGGTGAAGCTTAAGTTAAGTTGAATTCGTTCGACTAGAGACGTTCCTTTTCGAGTCGCCGTTATTTTCTCTCGTTGGCTTCTCCGACTACTACCAGCTCGTAGCACCTGAATCGGTTTCACTCTGCGGCCAAATAGCCTCCAAGTGAAACCACCCCGTTCGCCTACCGCCTTTAAAACTTCGGCCCGTTTGTGTATACCTCTTGGAAGGAATGCCTTACCCAAAAGGGATATTTATGGAGCAAGAGAGTATGACCTATCACGCCCAGCATAGCCGAATACACCACACCCGATCTTATTCACCAAAAGAATTGGCATTAAAAGATCCAGCACATCGCTATGGATGAAAAACGCTCATCTCAAGATTATGCGGATAACCTCCCTCCCCCTTTTGACGAAGAAAACCCCTACCTTATGAGTCCTAAAGACGAAAACGTTACGGGCCAGAAGTCTTCCGGTTGCATCATATACACTGAAAGGCTCGTTGGAAGATACGGTGCGTTCGCTAACGCGAATCGCCGACTCAACCGCTCTTCGCTCGGCCAAGTTCAAAGAATTTCTGTAGGCTATGCGTCCCTCGGAGGTGTGATTTAAAGCTCCCATCTCTCGGAAATACTCTCGCATAGCTTCGAACATAGTGTAAGAAGTGGTTTCAACCATCACGGGAGTTACTCCTAAAAGGCTGGCTAGATGTAAAGTACCCATATCGGCAGCAACACTGTAAACGGCCGTAGTATCCAGAGGAGCTCCGCCGATGGTTATATCCTCCGGCAGAAGGGGTGGGCTGGAATCGGGAGAAAATCGGTATGCCATTCCCGAAACCTGAACGATGGGAGAGCTACCCACGAACTCCTGGGCCACTGAAAGGAGACGGTAAAAATCGGCTCCTGTTAGATGTATTCTCAAAAGGTACATATTAGTTCCTGTGATAGCTGTTTCACTTAGTCCATAAGGAAAAGCCATGAGAACGTCGTTGGAGGTGATTCGACCTACCGTAAAAGGTTCAGCAATATAGAAGTAGGGTAGTACGGCCACATCACTGGCGGCTTTGGAACGTAAAGCATCGGTTATGAGGTTACCCAAGGGTGTATCCAGATACTGGGAGCTGTCAGGTACATTGGTCAATTCACGGACCGCGTAGGCCACGGAGTCGTCGAAAACTGGACCATAACGACTCTCTATACGAGCTTGAAGGACGTTCAACGAGTCCACGAACTCCGGATCTAAAGCTGACGTATCACTTAACCTAAAGAGCCTGTGACCGATCACCTTCAAGCTATCCATATCTACCAACCACAGCCCCACGGCCTTGTAATGTTCACAGGCCTCTGCCAGATAGGTGGTATCGCCGGAGGCATTAGGTATAGCGGCAGCCCCGTCATAACAGGCGTGGGTATGTCCAGAGACGATAAGGTCGTAGGAACGGGTGGATGAAGCTATGGAACTGTCCATATGGACACCAGCATGGGATAGGATCAACCGTAGATCACACCCTAAAAGGTCAAATGTATCCTCGTATATTTGAGCCACGTAGACCGGGTTTTCAAACTGTACCGGATCTTGGGCTGGGTTAAGCAAATTAAATTGGTTTGTAGTCAAACCTAAAACGCATATCAACCTACCGGATCTGCTGAAGGTGGTATAGGGCCTAACCAAAGAAGCTAGGGGTATGGTGTCCGGTCTCAAGTTGGCCGAAAGGAAGGTAGTAAATCCTCCAACATCGTTTAAAACCGAGTACAGACTATCTGGTGTTATATCCAACTCGTGGTTGCCCAAAGTTATAGCGTCCGGTGAAAGGAGGCTCAAAAGGCGCAGCTCCGCCCGTCCTAAACCGTACGGAAAAGAAAAATCTCCCACGAAAATATCGCCAGCATGAAAGAACAGATTGTTAGGATAGAAAGACTTCAACTCCCTTATCTTGTGGGCTGCCGACGATATACCGTTCCATTCTCCGTGGGGAAAGAGATGGTGATGGGTATCGTTTATGTGTATTATTGCCAGAGTATCGGCGAAAGCAAAAATCGGCAGGATTATCCAAAGCAAAACCAAACCCTTTTTCATAGATTCCGATTTTATGGTCGTATGTGAAAGGGGTTTTGGGAGTTTGCCAATACATTGCATTGCTCCCGTAGGTTGTTCAAGGTTAGGTTGTAACAGCATTTTTACCTTAGAATTTAGGGTATGCGTTTTAAACTTTCTGAAATCGCCCGCATAACCGGTGGTTATCTGGTAGGAGAAGACAAGGAAGTGCGCGGCGTAACTGTCGATAGCCGCTCCGTAAAGGTGGGGCAACTCTTTGTAGCTCTTAAAGGTGATAGACACGATGGCCATACTTTTGTGGCAGATGCTGTAAGAAAAGGGGCTGCAGGTGTCTTGGCTCGTAGGGTAGTACCAGGAATGACGGCGGGTGTGGTGGTGGAGGACGTCAGATATGCATTACGTAGGTTGGTGGCTTACGCCCGTAGCCAGTTTGGAGGTCAGGTGATTGCGATTCTGGGAGCCGTAGGTAAGACCACCACCAAGGAGATGATGCTCCAGGTCCTAAGAGGGTTCTATAGGGTGAGGGGGCCAATCAAGAGCTACAACAACCTGATAGGTGTGGCCCTAACCATTCTCAATACCGAAGGGAACGAGGATGTATGGGTCCTTGAACTTGGAACGAATAGGCTCGGCGAGATTTCGGAATTATCCTCGCTCGCGCGACCGAACCATGTAGTCTATACGAAGTTAGGGCCGGAACACCTTGAAGGTCTGGGAAGTACGTACAACGCCGTGATGGAGGAGTATTCGGCTCTTCGTTATACCGACGGTTTCGTCCTAGTGCCGGAGGACGCCCCCATATTCCCGGAAGTTCCCCACTACAGGTACGGCTTTTCCGAGAAGTCGCATTTTAAAGGGGAGGACCTAACTTTGAGTAAGGAAGGTGTTTCCTTCCGGTTTAGGGGATTTGACTTCTTCGTCCCCTACCCCCACGTTGGTTTCGGGGAGAACGCTTTAGCCGTAGCCTCCTTTTCACTGCTTTTTGGAATTCCTCTCAAGGATGTACAAAACGCCCTTAAGAATTTTAAAGGTCAACCGATGAGAATGGAAAGAATACGTTGGAGAGACAAGATCATAGTAAACGACGCCTATAACTCCAACCCGCTTTCAGTTGAGGGCCTGTTGAGATCCCTCTCGCTCCTCTATAGGGGCAAAAGGATCCTACTGGTTTTCGGGGATATGTTGGAATTGGGCAAGGAATCCGAGCGCTGGCATAGATGGGCTGGGGAGAGAATATGCCGTTACGGTATATCGGAGGTGATCGGTTTCGGTCGGTGGGCTAGGATTACGGTCGAGGAAGCCAAACGCTGTGGTAAGAAAGGATGGTTGGCTTCGGAATACGGCCAGGTGGTCGAGTACATCCCAAGGTGGGATGGGGAGGTGGTGGCCATTAAAGGCTCAAGGGCAATGAAATTGGAAGAGATCCTTAGCAACCTGTTGGATCCCTCTAACTACCCTTAGCCTATTCCCCGCTACGGACTTAAAATCCTTTGCCCTATGAAGTTGGTTTTCGTAACAGGTGGAGTTCTCTCCTCGTTGGGTAAAGGAATAACCTCAGCCTCAATAGGTTTGCTTCTTAAGAGTCGTGGTTTAAGAGTCAGCATCATAAAGATAGACCCCTACCTCAATTACGATGCTGGTACCATGAATCCATATCAACACGGAGAAGTGTTCGTTACGGACGACGGGGGTGAGACCGATTTGGACATAGGGCATTATGAACGTTTTCTCAACGAGGATCTATCTAAGAGGAACAATCTAACGGCCGGCCAGGTATACCTGGAGGTGATCGAAAGAGAACGCCAGGGTAAGTATCTGGGAGCCACGGTTCAGGTTGTACCCCACCTCACAGATCTTATAAAGGAGCGAATAAGGGAGGTAGCCAGAGAGTACGATGTAACGGTGGTGGAGATAGGTGGAACCGTGGGAGATATAGAGAGCCTTCCCTTTTTGGAAGCTGCCCGTCAGATGGGGCTTGAAGAGAGTTCTTTCTACCTACACGTTTCCTACGTGCCTTTCGTCAAGTCCATCGGGGAGATAAAGACCAAACCTACCCAGCATTCTGTTCAGAAACTAAGGGAAATAGGCATACAGCCTGACGCCTTAATCGCCAGAGGCGAAAAACCCCTAACTCCGGAAGCACGTAAAAAGTTGGCCCTCTTCTCAAGTCTCCCCCTAAGGGCCGTCGTAGGCGCTCACGATTTAGAAAACGTATATCGTGTTCCCTTCCTCCTAGCAGAGCAGAATTTAGACGATCTCATATTTGAAAAACTGGGTCTTGGAATATATACCGACCGCTCCCTCGAAGCATGGGAGAACTTCGTGGAGAGGGTGGAGAATTCCGTGGGAGAGGTGAGCGTAGGGATAGTAGGTAAGTACATAGAGGTTCGGGACGCTTACAAAAGCCTTATAGAGGCCGTTATTCATGCCGGTGCCCATTTGAAAGTTAAACCCAAGGTGGAGCTTATAGACGCTATACGCCTTGAGAGGGAGGGAACGCGAAACCTGAAAGATTACGATGCCCTCATCATAGCTGGAGGTTTTGGCGAGAGAGGGATAGAGGGCAAAATATCCGCTATAAGTTTTGCCCGTAAAAATTCCGTACCTATATTGGGCATATGCTTAGGCATGCAACTTATGACAGTGGAATGGGCCAGGAACGTACTGAAGCTGAAAGATGCCCACAGTGAGGAGTTTCAACCCAACACTCCCCATCCTGTGATACATCTGCTTCCGGACCAGAAGAACATAGATCGCCTGGGAGCTACGATGAGGCTCGGAGGTCAGGAAGTGAGTCTTAGAGAGGGGCTGACCCGCAAGCTATATGGTAAGGAAATTATAAGGGAGAGACATAGACACCGATACGAGTTCAACAACGCCTACAGGGATAGTTTTGAAAAGAGTGGCCTACAGATAGTGGGGGAAACGAGAGGGTTGGTTGAGGTAATAGAGTGGGCAGAGCATCCCTTCTATGTAGGAGTACAGTTTCACCCGGAGTACACCTCTCGCCCCTTGAATCCTGGTCCCCTTTTCGTAGGCCTTTTAAAGGCGGCTTTAGATAGGAAATAGAAAGTAGCCCTGAAAGGGGCAACGGGGTCACCGTTCTCTGTTAGAATACCAACCAGATGACTCTGAAAGAAAGGTTGGAAAACGTCAAACGCATATTTCCGAAAGCTGACAGTGCCCTCATAGCGGCCTTACACGAAGTTCAAGATGAGTACGGTTGGATACA
Source organism: Thermotogae bacterium (assembly GCA_013154295.1). Taxonomy (GTDB): domain Bacteria; phylum Hydrothermota; class Hydrothermia; order LBFQ01; family LBFQ01; genus JAADCS01. The sequence continues at coordinate 49,527 of JAADCS010000008.1, read as the reverse complement.
TCCGGATGGTATAAAACTTATAAACGAAGTTTTAGGTTATGGCGAAACCCAAATCGTAAGCGTAGCTTCCTTCTATCATTTTTTCCACCTCGAACCCACACCGAAACACAAACTATCCATATGCACCAACCTGGCCTGCATGCAGAAGGGTGCCTACGATCTACTAAAGCTGGCTAAGGAAAAGGCCGACCCCAAGAAGGTGTTCGTAGAGGAGACCGAATGTATAGGCCTATGCGACCACGCCCCTGCCGGTCTCCTGAACGGCACCCCTTTAAAAGACATGACGCCACAACTCCTTGAGGACCTACTTGAGAACCCCGACAGGTACGACGAAGGCCACCGAGAGACCTACGAAGACTTGACTGACCTCTACGAAAACGGGTAGTTTCCTCCTTAGAATAAGCCACTGGGGGGTTGAAATAGACTTCCCCACTTATGAGGAGATTGCTTTTGTTGTTCGTAGGCGGGGCTATAGTTTTTGGAGCTTTCTCCTGCGGGAAGAAGAAGGATTATTCCAAGTTAAGCATTGAGGACGTATTCCGTCCCTACGATGTGAAGAGCGGATACATAAAGTATAAGGTTTCGGGTGATGAAGAGGGTTACGAGGAGCTTTGGTGGGACGAATACGGCCTCAAGACCCACAAGCATCGGAACGTCATATCCGTAAAGTTCGGTAAGGTACCCTTGGAAGGTTGGGATATAGGTACCAAGGAGTGGATATACTCCTACGGTCGACGTTTCAAACGCAAATACATCAAGGAGGAGCTTAGAGATACTTTCATACCTGATTCTATCATAGGTTCGGCGCGTCCCAACAACCTATTCCTGATTCTGAAGAGTAGGTGGGACAAACTTTCTCCGGAACAAAAGAACAAGATAGGTCCCCTGATTGAAAAGTTCGCCAAGGAACTCCAGCTGGGGATAGTCTACAAGGGTATGATCCAAAAACCCAACCAGCTGTTCGTTAAGAAGATAGCGGGTAAGAAAGCCGACGTTTACAAGGTCAAAGGCAAGGACATAAGGCTCTTCATATACAAGGGTATACCCTTGGGGTGGGAGGTTCTCACCGAGAGTGGAGCGCAGATCTTCGTTGAGGCAGTTGAGGTAAAGGAGAACGTTCAGGTACCTCCCGACAAGTTCGGTCCCCTTCAGGGCCCCAACGTACGTACGGTCATATACACGGACGACTCCGTGGCCGTACAGCAGGAGAAGATCCTGATAAACGAGATGCTCAAGACCTACCTACCGGAGCTGTTTGAGTTCTGATTCCGGCCACCTTTTAGGACGTAGTGTAGAATAGCTTCAGCCTCCTGAGGAGTGAGTTTTTGGTTGGGCATTTGAACACCGTATTCTTTCAGCAGCCTTCGGGCGGTGCTGTCGTACTGTTGCATACTGTCCGGTTTGAGAAGCATAAGCAGAGACCATCTATAGGTGGCTCTCTTTCGCAGGTTTGCTAGATCAGGACCGACCAAGTCACCCCCACCTACCGTATGGCATACTCTACATCCGCGTGTGGCGAAGAGTTCTTCCCCCAAGGCAGCGAGAGAATCGTTAAAAAACTCCGGCCATCTTTCTGGAAGATCCTCAACACGCCAGTTATCCGAGGTGTCTACGACTGCAGGCTCCTCATTGAACTCCAAACGAACCGTCTTTCTCTCCAATCTTTCCATGAAAAAGTACAGAATTACCAAAGCTCCGACTCCTACCACCGCAACGCTAACTATCACCCTCCACACCCTCATTGTGATATTCTACGGTCGCCGCAGTAGGGTATGCGGCTTCACTCTTCCCTTTTCGGTCTTAGAACAGGGAGAGGTATCACGTCCCTTATGTTATCGGAGGAGGTTATGAGCATGAAGATGCGGTCCAATCCCAATCCGAGACCACCGGTAGGAGGCATACCGTATTCCAAGGCCTCTATGAAATCCCAATCTACATCCTCCGGCAGCTCTTCATCTTTGGCCACTTTGCGCAGTTCGACCTCCTTCAGGAGGCGATCCCTCTGTTCGTGGGGGTCGTTCAGCTCGGAGAAGGCGTTGGCCACCTCCATACCGGCGACGAAGAGCTCGAACCTCTCCACTACGCCCTCCTTACTGCGGTGTTTGCGGGCAAAGGGGGAGAGTTCTAAGGGATGATCTATCACAAAGGTGGGATTTTTAAGTCGATCACCTACGAAATGATCGAAGAGTTTATCGTACAGCTTGGCCCTCGTTGGTTTTTTGATCTTTATACCCTCCTTCTCAGCCACCTTTAGGAGTTTCTCGTAAGGAGCAGAAAGTACATCGAAACTTAACCTTTCGTTAAGCGCATCCACGAAGGAGATCCTTTGAAAGGGCCTTGCAGCATTTATCTCCTGTCCTCCGTAGATGAAAGTTTCATTGCCTCCGGTTAGCAGCTTGACCATCGTATTGAAGTACTCCTCGGTAAGATCCATTATATCACCATAGTCCCAAAAGGCAGCGTAGGCCTCAAGGGCTGTAAATTCGGGGTAGTGGGTAGAATCTATACCTTCGTTGCGGAAGTTCTTACCTATCTCGTATATGCGCGAGAACCCTCCGACCAGGAGCTTCTTCAAGGAGATCTCCGTGGCTATACGGAGATAAAGGTCAGTTTCCAGGGCATTGGAATAGGTTTTAAAAGGGCGCGCCGTAGCTCCGCCGTAGATAGGTTGGAGTATGGGGGTTTCCAATTCAACGAAACCTCTATCCTCAAAGAATCGTCGGGTCTCTTTTAAGAATAGGAATCGCTTATAGAAATGGCGACGAGCTTCCAGAGACGTTATTAAGTACAGATAGCGTTTTCTGTATTTCAGTTCAGGATCTTGAATACCATGCCATTTCTCTGGTAAAGGATGTAGAGATTTTACAAGCAGTGTAAGTTTTTTGACTAAGACAGTAGGCTCACCTGTTTTAGTTCTTAAAGTGTGGCCCTCAATTCCTACCACATCCCCTATATCTACGAGCTTTTCGTAAATCTTAGCCGGGTTTTTACTGCCCTCGTACCTGGCAAGCTCTAAACCCACGAAGAAGTCTTCCGGGGTTCTACCCCTTTGAACCATTATCTGGAGGTCAGTAAAATCACCTCTTATGTGGGAGAAGATGAGCTTACCAAAGGGTCGCTTGGTCATAACTCGGCCGGCTATCCTGACTTCAAGACCTTCCCGGAAATTCTCCTTGAGTTCGTCTACGGTGTGGGTTATATCGTACCTGTAGGGATAGGAAACGCCTAGATCCCGCAGCATATTTAACTTTTTGAGTCTGACTTCATACTCCGAGGACGCCATAGAGGGTAATTGTAAAGAGGAACACGACACCTGTAGAATGCCCGTCTATGAGGAGGATCTTAACGTTGATAATAGTAGCAGTTTTTTTGATAGGGGCGACAGACGACTCCCCTATCATGAAGGCCAAAGCTCAACTCTTCGGTTTCAAGGATAAAAACGTACGTGGGGAGGTTCTTTTCTATCAGTATGACGATATGAGAGTGCGTGTATTCGGCAAGATCACCGGTTTACCTAAAAACAAAACCTTCGCCATACACGTGCATCAGTTCGGTGACTGTTCTTCTCCCAAGGCTGCCGGTGGCCATTTTGATCCTTACCATACCGGCAGACATGGTAATCCTAACGATCCCATAGGCACCCATCATTCCGGCGATCTACCCAACATGAAAAGCAACGCCAAAGGCGAAGCCATTTTAAACTTCACAACGAAAGCCTTCACCGTGGTACCTTCTCCCTACTCGGTTTTGGGCAGGTCTGTGATAATTCATGCAGGAGCCGATGACTACAAGTCCCAACCGGCTGGCAATGCTGGGCCCCGTGTAGCTTGCGGTATCATAGGCATCATAAAGTGAAGCCTTGAGGAGGCGGAGTCCAGAGAGTGAGAGGATCTTAGGTGTGGATGTAGGTGGGAGTGGTAGCCGTTACGTCCTTCTGGCCGGTGACGGTTCAGTGATAGGGAAGGGAGACCTCTCCTGGAAATGGGGAGATGAGTTAGAAGCTCTACGTTCGGAAATTGAAACCTTAGGTGTGGGGAAAGTGGCCGTGGCCATGAGGGGAGTTTGGCGGAAAGATGAAAGAGAGAAGGTACGGAGGATTTTGGGAGTCTCAACCGTCATGGCCGACTTCGAAGGGGCCTTCTATGACGTCTTCTCCGATGAGGGTATGGTGGTGGTAGCTGGTACTGGATCCGTATGTTACGGTGAGCGCGATGGCAAAAAGGTGAGATTTGGGGGATTTGGCCCCTTGGTAGATGATTGGGGTAGTGCCTTTTGGATCGGGCGTTTAGCCACTGAAATTGCTCTTAAGAAGGAGAGTTTCTTACGTTTAGCTCTCTTCGGAAGTGAGAACTTGGAAGCGATAAGAGACCAGTTGGCCGAGATACATCGTCTTTCCCTACCGGAAGCCGTACGTCGTATAGCCTCCCTTTCACCCAAGGTGCTGGAAGCAGCAGAGGTGGGAGATACGGATGCCCTGTTTGTAGTACGCGCTGCCCTTAGGGAGCTTTTGGGTATGTGTATTAGGGTCAGTGAAGAGTTAGGTGGGTTGAAAACTTTAGCCCTTCACGGCGGCCTCTTTAAGTCCTCCTTCTTTACAGCGGAATTTAAAAAGCTCTTTAAAAGGTACGCATTCGTGATAGTTGAGGGGACCGATGCGGCCAGGGGGGCAGCTCGCAAACTTCTTCGCTCGTAGAATATCACATGCGAGTTGTTGGAATTCCAGCCCGGTACTTCTCCAGTAGGTTTCCGGGTAAACTCTTGGCCCCTTTGGGCGGAAAACCTGTGATAAGGTGGGTAGTGGAGGCCGCCCTACGCTCACAGGTCGACAGGGTGGTGGTGGCCACGGATGATGAACGTATAGGTCAAGCCGTATCTGATCTATGTGAGGTGATCCTTACACCCTCCGATCTGCCTTCGGGGAGCGATCGTCTCGCCTATGCCCTTGGCGACCTCCCCGAAGATACCGTAGTGGCCAACGTCCAAGGGGATGAGCCCTTCGTGAAACCCTCACTGATAGACACTTTGTTTCGCATGGCCGAAGAGAAAGATGCCCACATATACACCCTGGCCTACCCTTCCAACGATGGAAGGGATCCAAACCGAGTGAAGGTAGTTATAAATCGCAAAAATGAAGCCCTATACTTTTCACGTCAGCCTATACCCCATGGTACCAGGGAGTTTCTGATACATATCGGAATGTATGCCTATCGTCTGCGGGACCTGAAGGAGTTCTTAAATCTCCCACCTTCACCCTTGGAAACGAGTGAAAAGTTAGAACAGCTGCGTCCCCTCTATCACGGTTGGAAAATAAAAGTGGCTATAGTACCATATGAGGGATTCGGTATAGACACTCCTGAGGACCTCAAGAGAGCCAATGCGACATTTCACCCTTAAAATGGGCGAAGTGCCGTATGTAGATATAAGAAGCTCACGTTATTTCTACACTGAAATGGGAGAGGGATCGCCTACCTTGGTGTTTGCTCATGGTTTTCTATTGGACAGCGATATGTTTCGCTACCAGCTGGAGGAGTTTGGAACCTCCCATAGAGTAATAGCCTTTGACTGGAGGGGGCAAGGTAGGAGTGAGGTGGCCCATTGTGGCTACGAGATTAAGGAACTCTACAGAGATGCGGTGGAGCTCCTTCATTTTTGGGGATGCGACAAGGATCCTTGCGTTTGGGTGGGGGTATCTATGGGAGGTTTCGTAGGCATGAGGTTAGGGGCGAGGAATCCGAAGCTTTTAAAAGGTTTGGTCTTGGCGGATACCGGAGCGGATTCAGAAGTAGTTTCAAAGAAAATACTCTGGAGTTTGATGACGCTGTTCTTTTACATCTTCGGTCCTTCTCTTCTGGCCAACTCTCTAAAGAGAATCCTATTTGCCGAAAGTTCTTTAAGGAAACCGTTCGTACGGGAGTATGAGGAGAAATGGAGATCATGGAGTAAAGACCCGATGAAAAAGGAAGCTTTAGTCAAAACCGCCTGGTCTATCTTTAACCGTCCCTCCTTCACTGGAGAACTAACCAAAGTGAGGGTGCCAACTTTGGTGGTGGTCGGGCAGGAGGATAAAGCACGACCTTATGAGGAAGCTCTAAAGCTTTACGAAACGATCCCAGGTAGTAGGCTGGTAGTTATACCGAAGGCAGGTCACAGTTCCCCCCTGGAAAATCCTGGGGAATTCAACCGTCATCTCCGTGAGTTTTTAAGGGACCTACGATGAGGCTGGCCAGAGTGCGATTTGGAGATAGAGTAAGTGTGGCTGTAGGCAAAGGAGATGGTTGGATACCCGTTGAAGCTCTGGGTTTGAAGGAGTATTCGGATGATCTCCTCATCCTTCTAAGAGATTGGGAGAAGGTGAAGGGAAAGATCAAGGAATCGTTGAAAGGAGCCTCTCCTCTAACCGGAAAACCCCTGTTGCCTTTCAAACCCCTGTCGTTCAGGGATTTCATGCTTTGGGAGAAACATTACGTGCGAGCCAAATTAGGGCTCATAAAAAAGTTCAAACCCTTTCTCTATCCTCTCGTGAGACTACCCATTTTCCGCTTTCTATTAAAACCTCCCAGATTGTTTTACGAAGTGCCAGTTTATTATATGGGGAATCACTTGCAGATCTACACCGATGGCGACATCATACCTTATCCTTCCCATACCGATTACCTCGATTACGAGTTGGAGATAGGCTTCGTCCTGGTGGGAGAAGGTAGAAACCTTACCCCGAAGGAGGCAGAGAGGTTGATAGGTGGGGTTGTCCTTATAAATGACTTCTCGGCGCGGGACGTGCAGGTCAAAGAGTACGAGGGAAATCCCTTCGGTCCTGTGGTGAAAGCCAAAAACTTCGCCACAGCCATCTCATCCGTAGTCATACCAGCTTCCGAGATTCTTCCTCGGTTTAACGATCTTAAGGTTAGGGTAATCATAAACGGAGAGGAAGTCTCATCCTCTACCACGACTGGCGCTCAACATACACCCCAGCAGATGGTGTCTTACGCCAGCCTGAGTGAAAGACTCTTTCCTGGGGAACTTTTGGGAAGCGGAACCGTACCTCTCTCTTGCGGTGTGGAGGTTGGACGTTCCTTGGAGGTTGGAGACGAGGTTGAACTGGTTCTTGAAGGACACATGAACCTCAAGAATCGTATAGGAGGAAAGGTATGACCACAGCCCTAGGTATATACGACGCCCATATCCTTTTGAGGCATTCCGAAAAGCTAAAAGAGGCTCTCTTCTTGGTCCGGGAGATAGTCCAATTCTATCCCTGTATGTGTCTGCGTAACATGTGCCTTTTGGAGGATAGCTCCAACGAGTTTCTACCTTCTTCAGGTGTTATACACCTACGTGACATAGAACCTAAACGGGTAGCCGTTTTTCTGGGAAGGGCTCTGCGTAATTTCTATGGAAGGAATGCAGAGAATTTTCTCCTCCTACATGCCAGTGCCGTAGCTCATCGAGGGGAAGCTTACATGTTTCTGGGTCAGCACGCCTGGGGTAAGAGTACCGTCGCTAAAGGCTTTTTAAAGGAAACCTACGGCTATCTATCGGATGATATGGTGGCCTTGAATCCACGCGATGGCCTGATTTATCCCACGTTGCCGGTAGATATATCGACGCCGCTGGATAGAATCTCTCCTCCCGTACCCCTAAGCTCGCTGTTTTTAGTACGTTACGTCCCCCATCTGACCGAACCCCGTATAACCCCCCTCAACCCTCATGAGACATACTTGTACGTGGTTGAGAATCTGTTAAACCCTAAGGCTCTCAAAGGGGAGGGTTTATCCCTACTTTTAAAAGTGCTGTTGGCTTCAAAAGGTTATCGGGTCGAATATGGTGACTGGCGGGTCCTCCTAAAGATGGTGCAAAGTTAAAATCTTAGGTTCATGTATAGGAGTTTTGCCCAAATAAGGGAGGAGGCAAAAAAGGTCACCGGTATGGTTTTAGCCATACCCTGGGGCGTTGACGATTACAGCCTGAGAACGGCTATTAAATCGGTGCAGATGGGACTGGTGGATAGTGTTATACTCTACATATCGGAAACGCTTCCATCCCTACCCTATGGGATAAGGATCAAAAAGGTCACCGATCCCCACGAGGCGTCCCGCAGAGCTGTAGAGGACGTTTTAAAGGGCGAGGCCCACATCATAATGAAGGGTTTTCTGAAAACGGGAACCCTCCTTAAGGAGGTCTTAAGGAAAGAGAGAGGACTCCGTACCGACAGGATACTCTCGGACGTCTTGATAGCCGAGGATCCCGCCACCGATAAGTCCCGCCTCGTAGGAATGACCGACGGCGGCGTGAATGTTGCTCCCGATCTGAAAACCAAACTGGAGATCGTTAAAAACGCTGTAGAGGTTTTCCATACGTTAGGTTTCGATAAGCCTCGCGTCGCCCTCCTATCGGCGGTTGAGTATCCCACAGAAAAGATTCCTTCTTCCGTAGAGGCAGCTGAGATAAAAAGGATATACGAAGAGGGGGGATCGTCAGATTGTGTGGTGGATGGGCCGTTGGCCTTGGACGTGGCCGTCTCAAAGATGGCCGCACGACGAAAAAACTTGGAAAGCGAGGTGGCCGGTGAAGCCGATATTTTGGTGGTTCCAAACATAGAGGCGGGCAACATCTTAGGTAAAGCTTACACCTACTATGCCAAAGTCCCGGTCGGGCACGTTATATTCGGCGCCAAGGTTCCCATACTCATACCCTCACGAAACGAAAGTGACGAGGACAAACTCAACTCCGTGGCTCTTGGGATTTTGGTATCCCGGGGTTTAAGTCACCCGTAAAATATAAAAACCATGCTCTTTCTGATGGGTCAAGTTCTGGTCCTAAGGGATAGCATGGCCTTCTATTCAAAGGCCATCTCCAACCGACTGAAGTATCATTTACAGGGTTTGGTCCAAGTTATGACCTGGGAGAGGGTTCCCAAAGATGAATCCCCAACGACCTTTTGGAAGAGGTTTTGGAAGATGAAAGGTGATAAGTATAACCTGATCGTGGCCCTGGGACCAAAATCTCTACGGTTTGCCTCCCAGTACGTTAAAAACCATCCGGTCCTGTACGTTGAAAACTACACCCATCTGATAGACCCACCCCAGAACTTTGCTGGTGTGTATGTGGCCATAGACTACAGGGATCAGTTAGAGAGGTTGCTGTGCAGCGTGAAGGAGGCCAAGATCTTAGGTATAATACTTCACACCGAAGATTGGGGGACACTCAACCGTCTTTTCTACGAAACCAACCCAGGAGTTTTCGAAATGCACATACAGTTCGTATCCTCACCTTCGCAGATAAACGAAGTCTTAGACGACCTCAAAAGCGTGGGCGTAAGAGTAATTTGGGTGCCATCCGGTTCCCGTGTGAGTTTGGGTAGGTACCTTAGAGACCTTTTAAAAGGTGCTGCCAAAAGAAAAATAGCTGTAGCCGGTGTTAGGATTAGCGATGTCAGACAGGGAGCCCTGATGGGATGGGAACCTGAGGAGGAGGAGATAGGAGATGCCCTGGCTTCCTTGATAGAAGACCTGCTCGAAAGAGTTAAAGGTGGTGAAGAGGACAGCACTTCCGTAGACTGGCGCTCCGTTATCTTGAAAAGGTACATCTTCTTCGTCAAAGGGAAAACCAAGGGAATCTCCGGATTCAACTTGGAGGTGGCCAAAAAGCTCAAACTTCACATAAACGAAGACTGCGTGCGCCGCTTCGACGAAACCTACTGAAACCTACGACCGTAAAATCCACGTACCATGAGAAAATTGATCTCCTTCTTACTGTTAGGGGTTTTGATCGGATGCTCCGGAGGTTCTCTCTCCGATGAGGCAGCCATAAAGAAGGTTAAAGCCAACCTAAGCGAATCCCAAAAAGATATAGTTCGGGGTGGCAGAGGCGTGGCAGTGGTGATAGCTCAATACGAAGGAAAAAGGGCTAAGGATCCGCAGTTCATAAGCAAGCTGATAAAGGCGGCTGCAAGTGGAAACATAGCTTATCTACCCAAGGTGGCCCAACCGGATACCTCCGGTTGGAGAGTCGAGCGCAAGGGAGATACAGTTTTCGTAATATACTATGCCAGGGCCATAAACGTACCCACCAAGAAAACCTACGAGGTCTCATGGCGTTGGAGGATAACCGGTGGTGGAAGGTGGATCAAATTCGATGGCAAGATACCGGAAGTCAAGGTTCTGGAGTGATCCCGCGGCGTGGCGAGAATAGCGTTCCCCCTCCTAGGCTTAGGTAACTTCGGAGGAGTAAGAAAAGTTTTGGAGATAGCAAACGGTTTGGTAGATTATGGGCATGAAATCAGTATCCTTTATCCAAGGGAACGATCCGAAACTACCTTCCATATAAGACCCGAAGTTAAAAGAGTTGAGGTCCCCGGAAGAAACCGCCTGTCGGCTCTACTTAGGTTCGTTCCTCTCGTTAAAGGGTACGATATGATCGTGGCTAACTTCTGGCCCACAGCTTATTTGTTTCCTTTCTCCCGAAGGATGATTTACTTCGTTCAGGACGTGGAGAGTAGATTTTACTCAAACCCCATTTTCAAAGTAGCTGCCCATCTGACCTATTCCTTCCCCCTCGTAAAGGTGACCTACAATCCGGCCTTGGCAAAATTAGTCCATGCGCAGCATGTTATACCGGCAGGAGTTGATAAGAACACCTTCTTTCCGGATCCTGACCCTTCACTTAAACGAGATCTACCGGTAGTGATGTATATGCCCCGTAAGGAAAGACGAAAGGGTTTTGATATTTTTCTAAAAGTGATAGAACTTTTGGCTAAAACACTAAGTTTTGAGATCTGGTTCGTCGGTGGAAGAGATGTGGAGATACCCCAACTTCCATTATCAACACGACGATTCTTCCCAAGAAACGATACCGAACTGCGCCGTCTGTATTCCTCCGCCGATGTCTTCGTTTTGAGCTCTCGCACCGAGGGATTGGGCTTTCCGGTTTTAGAGTCTTTGGCCTGCGGTACACCGGTAGTGGCCACCGATGTGGATGGAGCTGCCGTTTGGAATCTACCCGGCGTAGAAGTGGTTCCTCCTACATCCGAAGCTCTGACATCGGGTCTGAAAAAAGTTCTCTCAAGCTTGAAAATGTTTAAAAAATCGGCACTTTCAAGTGGTAGTAGGATAGCCCACATCTCCGACATGGTTTTCGCTTTCAATAAAGCCATCACCAAACAACTTTCCACCCTATAATATCCACCTACGTGCCCCGCTAGCTCAGACGGTAGAGCAGCGGATTCTTAATCCGCGGGTCGGGGGTTCGAGTCCCTCGCGGGGCACTTATGACCATGCTGATGCTCGTTAGCTACCTATCCAATACGGGGGCAAGCGGTTATTTTGACGTTTTTGATTGGAGAGCCTCCACGGAAAAACTTGTAAGCGGTGGTTATATAAACTATCTGGAAACCACCATATACGCGGAGAAGATATGGAGCCAACCTTACGGTATACAGGATTTTCTTTTAGGTTGGGGCTCCATAAACACAGTACCCGTCCGTAACTTGGAACTCTACGCCACGCTTAAAGGTATCAACTGGTTAAATAAAGGGCAGTTGGACGACACTACCCGCGACGACCGTTGGTTCGGTGGCATGAGGGACTTTGAGCTTGGAGCCAAATACCAGTTCATAGGAAAAAGAAACTGGGGTATTTCCGCTCTCTTGAGCTTGTTAGTACCTGTAGGAGAAACCCAGAAGGGGCCTATACGTGTTGGTACCTACGTTGATTCTTTCAAAGTGCGTGAGGGTCTCTTGGGGGCACGACTCGGCGTTTCCGGTGGATATGATTTCATAAGTGAGCAATGGTCTACCCGTCTTCTGGCAAACCTCGCTTTGGGCTTCGGATACAACGTAGATACCAAAAAGGGCGGTCTGGCGGATAATCCTCTCTATGTGGGCTTTGGCATATTCACTACCTACTACGATCTGGAGAGCGGTTTTGAGCTGAAGTATTACGGTCCTATATCCTTTAATAGCGACTATCTGTTCGCTACGCCGATGCTGCGCTACAGGTTCTTCAACGGTGGGCTCGTACTCTCGGCCGGTACCAACATCTCCATGAACTACTACGTCAACAGGTATTACCTCTCCCCCGACGATCCCGAAAAGTGGGAGTGGAACTGGGAGCTTTTCGTAGGCGCTCACGTCTCGCCGGCCCGTATAGCCGAGCGTATATACGGTCCCGTAGGTCCTTCTATGATGGGTGTTGGTGGAGGCCCGGCCGTAGTTCAGGCAGTTGAGGAGCTTGGACCCAGAACCCTCATGGTGATAGTGGTGGATTCACTTTCCGGGGAGCCGATAAGCGGCGCCAAGGTGAAGGTCGTAGGTAAGGTGACCACCGAAGGCACCACGGATGAGAGCGGCACCTACCGCAACGATAGCCTACCCGCTTCCAACTATCTACTGACCATCTCCAAGGATGACGAGAACTATCATCCCATAGATGTAGGTGTGAATCTAACTACCGACGCTGTTTTGAAAGTCAAACTCTACAAGAAACTCTCCCGTAAGCCCAAACTGGTGGCCGTGGTTTATTTCGACACCGACAAGACCATCATAAAGCCCAAGTACCAGAAGGAGTTGGATAAGGTGGGCGAGATCCTGTCCAAGGAACCTTACGCCAAGGTAGTCATACGTGGTCACGCCGACCGTAGAGGAGGGGCTTTCTACAATGAACTCCTCTCCAAGAAGAGAGCGTTAGCCGTGAAAGAGTATCTGGTGAGGCAGTTCGACCTCAGTGAGGATAGGTTTGAGGAAGTGGCCAACTACACCATCTTCGAACCTACAGGTAAAGGTCTTGCCAAGGACAGGCGCGTGGAGGTCTATGTTCTCCTGCCGGAGGGGAGCGACTTAGGTGGCGACGGGAAGCAAAAGTAAAGAAGAGAGCAAGATATGTGTTCTGGTCTCCCTCTCTAACGGGGTCGTAACGGAAAGGTTGAGAGAGGGGGCCATTGGTAGATTAAAAGCCGGGGGCTACACCTACGAGGTGGTGAATGCCCCCGGCTCTTTTGAACTCCCTCAAATGCTCGCCATACTGGGAGATGAGGACAGGTATAAGGGTTTTGTGGTTGTAGGTTGCATACTCAGAGGGGAAACGCCCCATTGGGAACATCTCTCTGTGGCTGTTCTCTCATCTCTGTTGGAGGTGGCTACGAAGATCAAGAAACCCGTGGGTTTGGCTGTTCTTACGGTTGAATCCTTGGAGCAGGGTTTTAACAGAGCCGGAGGAAAGTTCGGAAACAAAGGTTGGGAAGCGGCGAGTGCGGTTCTCTCTATGTTAGAAGAGGTTAGGAGAATCAAAAGTCAGCAGTAGAATACTTCCATGCTCCTACTTTTCTCATACGCGTACGACGTGTTTAACGGTGACTTTTCACCGTGGGAGTTGGAGGGTTACGTTTTCCCAAATATGAGGTTCTATACATCGGTTTTCAATTACGCTGCCGGTTCTTACGGTGGGATCATCGGCGGTTCTTATTCTTCCTATCGCTTACGAAGTAAGTTCTTTACCTCTGGCGGCATGCTCCAAACCGACGAAAAGGGCAACGTGGTGGGGTCTTTCTCTTCCAACTTCGTTTCGTTGGATGGAGCGCATACTTTAGACTTTAACGGATGGAGGATCGCAGCTGGTCTCTCCCTGCGCTATGTTTCCCTCTCACCCCAAAGCCGAGGGGTAGCCCTCGGTGTGGTAGCAAACTTTCAAAGGACCTTTAAAACCGATTGGGGAGGGTGGAACTTCAGGGGAAGCATAGATGGTTTGGGATATGAACTTCTACCCGTGGGTTTGAGACGTACTCTTACCTCCTTTAAAGCCATGGGAGGAGCCGACCTATCCTTTCAGAGGTTGTTTGCTTACGTTCAAGGTAGATACTACTACGTAGGAGGTAAAGCTTACGTCTTAGGTTTGGGCTTAGACTACGGTACGCTTCGCTTTGGGATAGGCTACAACTCCCACTATGCCCACCTATACGGAGGATACGGCCGAGATAGGTTAGCTGGTACCCACTTCGGCTTCACCCTTCGTTATCGGCGTATAGTTTTCTCTTACGTTTATAACCCGCTGGGTCTTTTTGGAGATAGGCATATTCTGGCAGTAGCATATACCTTACGATGAAGGTGGTAGTGGCCCTTGGAGGGAACGCTCTCCGCCGTAAGGGGGAGGGGATGGATTATGAGGTGCATTATGAAAACGCACGACGCACGTTGGAAAATCTGCTTGAAGGGGGGTTCTTCTCACCGAACAAAAAACTGGTGATCACACATGGTAACGGGCCCCAGGTGGGTATGGAGTTTATGCGACACTTTCTAACTAAGGAGCGATTTCCCATGTACCCTCTACATGCCCTTACGGCTTCAACCCAAGGGTGGATAGGTTACATCCTTGAAGCCCACTTGAGGGCCCTCCTCAGGAACAAGGGTATAGAGAGAGAGGTTGCAACTTTGCTCACTATGGTACGGGTCTCCCGAGACGACCCGGCCTTACGTTCTCCCTCCAAACCTATAGGGGACTTTATGGATAGAAGTGAGGCTCTGGAACTCTCCATACTCACGGGACTGCCAGTTAAGGAGGATGCGGGAAGGGGTTGGAGGTTAGTCGTAGGATCTCCACGACCTTTGGAAGTGATAAACGCCCCGCTCATAAACTCCCTCATTGAGGCTGGTGTGGTGGTGGTGGCTGTTGGTGGTGGAGGGATACCCGTGGATGAAAAGTTCTCTGGCGTTCCGGCCGTTATAGATAAGGATAGGGCCAGTGCCCTTTTGGGTTTGGAGGTAAGGGCCGACGTTCTGTACATTCTGACCCAGATTCCTTTCGTCTATATTAATTACAACACGCCTAAGCAGAAACCTTTAAGAGAGGTGGGAATCCATGAGCTGGAGAGGTTGAAAGAGGAGGGACATTTCGCTCCCGGTAGCATGCTTCCCAAGGTGGAAGCCGCCATAGACTTCATACGAGGTGGAGGCAAAAAGGTGGTAATAACTTCGCCGGAGTATCTTCGGGAGGCCGAGAGAGGTGAAGTAGGAACCTTCGTACTGCCATGAAGGATATATGGTTGAACCTCTCATTAACTCTATTCCTTCTTCATCGTATTATGGCGTGGTTCGTTTTGGGTATCAGATTTGATATTTCTTCCCTGCAATGGGCCTGGCAGCTCTTAGATCCTCTTTGGCTCACCGAAAAACCTATAACCTCCCTTTGGTATCTGCACATGCAACCCCCCATATTCAACGCCATGACCTATGTAGGTTTGAAGTTACCCTTTGGGTTCAGAATATGGGCCGTCCTCTTTCTCGCTATGGGTCTTTTAAGCGTACTGTTCCTATATCGGCTTCTTCATCTTTTGGGTTTTTCTCCAAAAGTTTCTTTCTTATTGATTTTGATCCTTTGGATCTTCAACCCTTCCACCCTGATATACGAAACCTGGTATTTTTACACCTACCCGTCCGCTTTCCTAACCCTGGCCCTGGCTTTCTTCTTGGTCCGTTTTTCCCTTGCGGGTAGGAGAAGGGACTTGGTGGCAGTTATGTCTCTTCTAATGGTATTAACACTTTTGAGGACACTCTATCATGTGATCCTGTTTCCCGTATTGATCGCCACTCTTGCCATCCGCCATCCGCGGATATGGCGTTCCGTATTAACGGTGGGTTCGGTGTTCCTTCTGCCAGTCGCCCTCTGGTACTTGAAGAATTGGTTTCTATTCGGTAATTTCTCGGCGACCAGTTGGACCGGTATGAACATAACACGTTTAGTATGGAATATGCCCGGTTGGGGTAGAGAGAGATTCCTAAAGCTACACAAAGAAGGAGTAGTGTCGGCTCTTATGACCACTTACCCTTTTTCACCACCTGAAACTTACGCCCAACTCATAGGAAAGAAGGTTAAAGAGTATGGCGTTGAGGTTTTGGACGCGTGGAGAGAACCTACGACGAATGCTCCCAACTACAATCACGCCATATTCCCCGAAGTTAGCTCTCTGCTCCTGAAGGATAATTTGCGTCTCTTTTTGCGCTATCCTTGGATATACTTTAGGGCTTTCGTTTCTGCTTTTCGTATTTTTTCCCTTCCCCCTTACGATCATCCGTTTACAGGTAGATTCAAATTATTGTTTGAAAATTTTGATAAGTTCCTTAGAATTTATCCAATATTCAGCATATACGATGTTTTATATGGGAAAATAGTGAGTAAATTTGGTATTACCACGGTAATTCTCGTTCTACTCTTCCTGGCAACCCTCCCTTGGAGTTTAAGGGGTAGGAACTTTCCCCTATACGTTCTTCTTCTCTACCTTTTAACAGTCAGCGTCCTGGCCGAGAGACGCGAGAACATGAGATTCAAGTTTCTGTTTGAGAGCGTTTTTGTAGTTGCTACGCTCTTCGCCGTGAGAGAAACCGTAAAACGTAAGTCTTCTGTATAATCTCCACCTATGGCATATTCCCTCAACCGAGATTTTCTTCTCAAGCTTCTTTCTCAAATAGGTCCTTCCGGGAACGAAAGGGAAGCATCCAAAGTCTGGCAAAATGAGGCGAAGAGTTTTGCCAAGGTCTATGCGGATACCCACGGGAACGCCTACGCTGAAGCTGGAGGTGACTCCCCTACGTTGATGCTGGCCGGTCACATTGACGAGATCGGACTGATGGTCAGGTACGTAGATGAGAACGGGTTCGTATACGTGGCACCCGTAGGTGGATGGGATCCACAGGTGCTGGTAGGTCAGAGAGTGAGGTTTTTAACCAAGGATGGTGGCATCCTTAAGGGAGTGGTGGGTCGTAAGCCCATCCACATACTCCGCCCCGAGGAGAGGGAAAAGGCCGTTAAGGTAGAGGAGATCTTCGTGGATTTCGGCTTGAGTAAGGAAGAACTCCTGAAGAGGATAGACGTAGGTTCCTACGGTGTTTTGGATTGGGATGGTGAGTTCCTAAACGAGGAGAAGGTGGTTTCTCGTGCTCTGGACGATCGGATAGGCGCTTTTGTGATCCTTGAAGCTCTGCGTCTCTACGCTGAGAATCCCACGTCCACGCGTGTCGTAGCCGTGGCTACGGTTCAGGAGGAGATAGGACTTAGGGGAGCCAAAACCTCGGCCTTCGCTACCGATCCGGATGTGGCCATAGCCGTAGATGTTACGGTGGCCACGGATTTTCCCGGTGTTCCCAAGAGTCAGATAGGGGATGTGAGCTTGGGTAAAGGTCCCGTTTTAGCAGTAGGCCCCAATATAAACCAGGTGGTCTTTAACCTGCTAAGGGAGGTGGCCAGAGAGGAGGGAATAGATGTTCAAATAGAGGCCATACCAAGGGGAACACCTACCGATGCTAACTTCATCCAGATAACCCGTAGCGGTATCCCGACGGCTCTCATATCCGTACCCTGCCGCTACTTGCATTCTCCGGCCGAGATGGTGGATGTCCGGGATGTTGAAGGGGCCATCAAACTAATAGCCGCCTTTGCAAGGAAGATAGCGGAGATGTATAAGGATTCCTTTAAACCCTGGTAAGCTATGAAGATGAAAGCTGTAGCAAAGAGCAAACCGGGACCGGGTCTTCAGTTGATAGAGACCGATGTTCCAAAACCCGGGCCTGGTGAGATCTTGGTAAAGGTTAAGTATGCTTCCATCTGCGGAAGCGACGTCCATATCTACAAGTGGGACGAGTTTGCCCAGACCTCTTTGAGGCAACTTCCACGTATAGTGGGGCACGAATCCGCTGGGGAGGTAGTAGAGGTGGGACCTGGCGTTGAAAGTCCCAAGGTGGGAGATTACATCGGAGTTGAAACCCACATAGCCTGTGGCAAGTGTTACCAGTGCCGTATAGGTAAACCCCACGTATGTAAGAACGTGGAAATTTTGGGATTCAATAGGGATGGGGCTTTTGCTGAGTATATGGTGATACCGGCAGAGAATGCCTGGAAGATACCAGAGAGCATACCCAAAGATTGGGTCCCCTTGATGGAGCCTATGGGAAACGCGGTACATACAGTCCTGGCTGACGATATAACGGGGAAAAACGTCCTGGTAGTGGGAACAGGTCCCATAGGAGCCATGGCCGTGGCCGTGGCTAAAGCCTCCGGTGCCCGCAAGGTGATAGCCACCGATATAAACGAGTTTCGCCTTAAGATAGCCAGTAGGATGGGAGCGGATCTGGTCCTCAATCCAGAGATAGACGACGTGCGTACAGCTGTCATGGATGAAACCTCCGGGAACGGTGTGGATGTGGTTATAGAGATGTCGGGCAACCCCAACGCTTTGAACCAGGGCTTTGAGATGATAACCAACGGTGGTTGGGTAGGTCTGTTGGGTCTCTATGGCAAAAACAGGATAGATGTACCTATGAACGACATAATCATGAAGAACCTAACGCTTTATGGCATCGTCGGTCGTAAAATGTATGAAACCTGGGCGATAACCACAGCTCTCCTTGAAAGCGGCAAGGTCGATCTATCACCCCTCATAACCCACAGGGTGACCTTGGAAGAGTATGAAGAGGCTTTTAACGTTATCTTCCAGGGAAGAGCCATGAAGGTCCTCTTTGAGATAGATCCCAGTTGATGGAGGACTGTAAGGCACGCTCCTTAGCCGAAAGACTCGCTCTGCCACTGGATAAGGTAGAGAGGGTTATAGAGAGGGTAGGTTGTTCCCCGTTAGATGTTTTGGCTTATCTTGTGTGGGAGTTTATGGAGGATAGCCAACGCCTCAAGCTGATTCCAAGGTCCGGTTGGTGGTACTACGGTGTCAAAGAACCCGAAAGTGTAGCCGAACATACGACAGGTGTAGCTATGCTCTCCTTCGTCATGGCAGCTTTCCTAAGAGAGTTAGGTGAGAAAGTTGATCCCTACAAGGCTGCCACCATGGCTCTATTCCATGAGTTGGGTGAGAGTCGCATAGGGGACGTTCATTTGGAAGCACGCCGTTATATCCCTTCCGAGGAGCTGGAGAGAGCAGAAGCTATGGCCTATAACGAGGTGGTGTCGGTTTTAGGTGATGTGGGTAACAGCATAAGGGATCTTTATAGGGAGTTTGAGAGTCGCAGTTCACCGGAGGCCCTGGTGGTTAGAGCCGCCGATAAACTGGAACTACTGTTCCAGGCTTTGAGTTACGAAAGACACGGTTACAGGACCCTACAACCTTTCTGGGAAACGAAGGAGAACTGGAAGGATTTCCATCACTACAGCTTAGCTGAAGCTCTTTACAACATTTTGCTTCTACTTCGCTCGGAGATTAGTTAGGCCGCTTTTTCCAAACTATCCAACATGGGGTAGACGTCTAAAGCTTTAAACCACTCCAAGAGTTTTTCAACCCTCTTATGTTCGTTTTCCGGTATAACCAACGGCCGACCTCTACCATCCAAAATGAGCCCCACCACTCCTCCTTCGACCTCGGTAACAATCTTCTTGCCCTTCCCCTCTCCTACGTCGACACCTCTACGGGGGTCCAGGTGAATCTTCACTCTCTGGCCCAAAGGTAGATCTATACGCACTATCTGGCCAAAGTGTAGATCTATATGAGTAGTGTGGCCGTCTGGATACTCCAGGGTGGCCTGGAGTATAAGCTTTCCCTCTTTGGCAATGACCTTAGGAGCTATGACTGTCCCCAATCGGATGAGACAGTCCCTATCAAACACCTCCCAAGCCGCCTCCTCGTCTATAGTAGATATGACACCCAGATGGGGCATCATGAATATACTGTCTACGGCGAGACGAGTTATACCTTCCGGTTGGAAGGCATCCAACATCATCAAAGCGGACTGGACACGCCTTGGGGCATGTGAGAGGACACCCCCCGATCCGATTATGAGATCAAGGTTCATCATGTTGACCAGCGTACGTTCCTCTTCACCTCCTATGGCTCTGGCTATATCTCCTCCCTTTTGAACACCTTTCAGCTCGGTGGCGAACATCTTATGCTGCTCCAAGGATAAGCGTAGAGCCTCCCTGGCTATGGCCTGTTCTATTATCAGGCTTTTTATGGTCATGGGTATGGTCGTGGGTCTTATCATCTTGTTGCGCACACGATTTTTAAGGTCGGACTCACTTATCTTGAAGGGAATCCACCGTAGAACGTTCTTTACTCCCGCCTCTACCATTACGTTAGATATAGAGTAGCTCATACCCAAGTTAGCAGAGACGGTACGATTGAAAACCAGTTCGCCTTCGGAGTTGCGAAAGACCGAAAAAACGTCTGTGGTGGCCCCCCCGATGTCCACTCCTAACACCTCAATCTGCTCCTTGCGAGCCACCCTTTCTATGAGCATGCCCACGGCTCCAGGTGTGGGTACTATAGGGGCATCTACCATGCGCATGAGCTTGGCATAACCGGGAGCCTGTTGCATCACGTGTTCCAAGAATAGGTCGTGTATCTTTTCTCGCGCCGGATGTAGGTTTTCGGTGTCCAAGGTGGGACGGATATTATCTACTATGTACAGGGCCACCTTGTCGCCCAATATCTTCTTTATCTCCTCGCGAGCTGCCGAGTTACCAGCATAGATCACGGGCATCTTGTAGGTGGAGCCGAATCGAGGTTTGGGATCGGCAGCCGCTATCAGTTCCGCCAATTCAACCACGTGTTTTACGGTTCCCCCCTCAACACCCCCGGCTAAAAGGATCATGTCCGGCCTTAGCTCCCTTATTCGTTTAACCTTTTCGTAAGGTTTCCTGCCATCATCTATGGAGATTACATCCATCACAATAGCACCCGCACCCAAAGCCGCTCTGGCGGCCGACTCGGCAGTCATATTTTTAACCACACCCACCACCAACATCTGGAGACCACCACCGGCGGAGGATGTGGAGACGTACAAGTTGGTCCCCTCCCTTTCGGTAGGCTTCTCCATCTTGATGATGTTTCCTTCCTCGTCTAACAGTCTTATACCGGTTATCTCTTCCAGTTCTCTGATGGCATTCCTGACACCTATGGTAACGTCCTCAAAGGGTTTTTCAACCGTGGTTGGGGCTTCACCTCTTGCTATGAGTCTCCAACCTTCTTCTTTCTTTTGGACCATTATGGCTTTGGTCGTGGTACTCCCACAGTCTGTCGCTATGTACCTTTTTACCATCAGGCCGGTATTATACAACCGAAGACGTCATCCTCGGTATTCGTTGATGAATCGGCGGTACAATTGCCACCATGGTTAGGACCAGATTCGCACCCTCACCCACCGGTTACTTGCATGTGGGTGGAGCACGCACGGCTATTTTTAACTATCTCTACTCCAGGCATACAGGGGGTAAGTTTCTCTTAAGGATAGAGGATACGGACCGCCAGAGGTATAAGCCGGAGTGGGTCGATGCCATCTTAAATGGTTTAAAATGGCTCGGTCTCGAGTGGGATGAGGATGTGGTCTTTCAGAGCGAGAGGCTGGAAAGGTACCGTGAAGTGGCCGATGAGCTCATAGATCGCGGTAAAGCCTATAGGTGCTACTGCACACCGGAGGAGTTGGAGGCGGAGAGAGAGGAGGCTCGCCGTAAAGGTGTTCCCTATCGCTACTCACGCAAGTGTCTCCACCTTAGCGACGAAGAACGCTGGAGGTATGAGGAGGAGGGTCGCAGGTTTTCGGTGAGGTTTTACGTCCCCGATAATACCGAGATAACCTTCCATGACATCGTCCACGGGGACATAACCTACAACACCAACGATTTGGGAGGGGATTTCATAATCGTAAGATCCGACGGTTTCCCTACGTATAACTTTGCGGTTGTGGTGGATGACCATGATATGGGCGTAACCCACGTCGTTAGAGGAGATGATCACATTCCCAACACCCCCAAGCAGATTCTTATATACAAGGCCATGGGTTGGGATCTACCCCAGTTTGCCCACCTCCCTATGATATTGGGTCCCGATAGACAGAAACTCTCCAAACGTCATGGTTCCACGTCCTTAGAGGAATTTAGGATTCAGGGGATCCTTCCGGAGGCTCTATTCAACTATCTTCTTCTTCTGGGATGGTCACCCGGTGACAACAGGGAGATAATCTCCAAAGAAGAGGCCATAAAACTGTTCGACCTAAAGGATGTTAACAAATCGGCGTCGGTCTTCGATCATAACAAACTTTACTGGATGAATTCCGAATACATCCGATCCTTAAGTGATAGGGAACTCCTGGAACGTTTAAGGGAGTATAACGATTATCTATCGGATCTGGGACACGGTTATGCGGTTTCGAGAGAAGATCTTGAAAAACTCGTGAAACTTTTTAAAGAGAGGGCCAAAACCCTTAGAGATTTCTTTGAGTACGGCGTTTTCGTTTTTTCGGAGAACTATCCTTTGGATGGCAAAGCCGTCAAAAAACGCTTAAAGGATCCCAACATCTTTACCTACTTGCGGGAGTTAGCTACCAGGTTTGAACGGTTGGAGAGCTGGAAAGAAGAAGAGATCGAAAGAGTGCTACGAGGATACGCCGATGAGTTAGGGGTAAAACACGCTCTTCTGATACACGCCACCAGGGTGGCAGTTTCAGGTGTGGGTGTGGGCCCGAGCCTCTTTCTACTCTTGGAAGTACTGGGTAAGGATAAGGTGGTAGGTAGGTTAAAAACGCTAGATGAGCGCGTTAAAGGCTTACAGCCTTAGAATCGGTATCGTTATGGAGCGACGGAAGACACGGGTCGTAAGAATAGGTAACGTGGCCATCGGAGGAGATAATCCCATAGCCGTTCAATCTATGACCAGTACGGATACCAACGACGTGGAGGGGACCATAGAACAGATTGAAAGGTTGGTTGAGGCAGGTTGCGAGATAGTCAGGGTGGCTGTTCCATCCCGTAAAACTATCCCTGCTTTTCGTAAAATCGTTGAAAACTTTAAGGGGCGTGTGCCTATCGTAGCGGACGTCCACTTTGACCACAGAATCGCCGTGATGGCTGCCGATGCCGGAGCCGATAAAATAAGGATAAATCCCGGAAACATAGGTGGTAAAGATAAGGTCAGGGAGGTAATAGCTGCAGCTAAGGCGAACCGTATTCCTATACGTATAGGTGTCAATGCTGGTTCGTTGGAGATGGATTTGATAGACAAATATGGTGGTGTCACGACGGACGGTATAGTGGAAAGTGCGGTTCGTTGGATACGTTTCTTTGAGGACGAAGGATTTGAAGATATAGTAGTTTCAGCTAAGTCCGCTTATGTCCCCCAGATGATAGAGGCCTATCGCAAGCTCGCCCAAGTGATAGACTATCCACTGCACCTTGGTGTAACGGAGGCTGGTACCCCAAAAACGGGTATTATAAAATCTTCCGTGGGTATAGGCACTCTTTTGGCTGAAGGTATAGGGGACACGTTTCGAGTTTCCCTGACAGCAGATCCGGTTGAGGAGGTTAGGGTAGCTTGGGAGATTCTGAAATCTTTGCAGATACGCAGTCGCGGTATCATGCTGATAGCCTGTCCCACCTGTGGCCGCACCAAGATAGATCTTATAGGTTTGGCCGAAAAGGTTGAGAAGGCTCTCGAAGGGCTTAAACTACCGCTCAAGGTGGCCGTGATGGGCTGCGAGGTGAATGGTCCTGGCGAGGCGCGTGAGGCCGACATAGGCATAGCCGCCGGCAAAGGTTCGGGACTTATATTTGTGAGGGGAAAGCCAGTTAGGAGAGTCAAGGAGGAGGAGCTGTTAAGCGCTCTCTTGGAGGAAATAGAGAGTCGTTGGGGAGTAACGGTCAGGCCATAGAATACTTGCGTGTCGGGTTCCGTGGATGTTTTGAAAGTTTTTATCTATGCGTTTATAACCGCTCTGGCTACAGGTCTTGGAGCTTTGCCTTTTGCCGTGGTAAAGCGTTTTAAAAGACGATATTTGGGGCTAGCCAACGCTATAGCCGCTGGCCTGATGATAACAGCCAGTTTCAGTCTGATAAACGAAGGGGTGAGCTACAGCTTGGTGCGAACGTTGGTGGGGGTTTTGGCAGGTTTAGGATTCATCATTCTCAGTCATGAACTTCTCCATGGTCACGAGGATATACACCTTGGGATACTTAGCGGTGCCGATGCCCGTAAGGTCCTGATAATCATAGGTGTGATGGTAGCCCACTCCTTTGCAGAGGGGATAGGGGTTGGGGTCTCCTTCGGTGGTGGAGAGAAGTTCGGTACCTTTATAAGTCTCGCCATAGCCGTCCATAACATCCCCGAAGGTTTGGCTGTTGCACTGGTGATGGTGCCACGTGGAGTTTCCTGGATATGGGCAGGTCTTTGGGCCATCTTTACATCGCTACCCCAGCCTTTGATGGCAGTTCCAGCTTACGTTTTCGTTGAGATATTTAAACCCTTTTTGCCCGTGGGTTTGGGGTTCGCGGCCGGCGCTATGCTCTGGATAGCCTTTTCGGAGCTTCTATCGGATGCCCTCAAGGATACTTCCTCCCAAATGGTAGCTACCGCCGTGACGCTTTCCGTGATAGCCATGACGCTATTTCAAGTGCTGATAAAGTGAGATAATGATACTCCATAAATCGCCATTCGCTGGGTACGGGTTTTGTTCAAGAAGGTGGGAAAAGGCCTATTAAATTCATATTAACAGATCATGGGATGGTTTCACTTGGAGGCTGTTTGGCCGCAGAGTGAAACCGAAGCGATGTTCGTACTACCAGTCTCCAATGAAGGCTTGCAATCGTAGGAAGTGAAAGGAACGGTGATTAGAACACTTTCGAAACCCTCCGATTCTTTGAATCATAAATGATTCGCCTTGGCCAACAATGCTGGTCAAACGCTCGCTCCAAGTCAAAGGGTTTCTACGGCAGCGAATGCGTTCTAAGGGAACCTTTGTGAGGTAAAGATATTATATGGCCACACCTCAATTTATTCACCCTGTCTTCAGCGAGGTCGCAGTTCCCCGGCGCGGTTTCTATAGCGAAGGCATTCCCACTTACCCCTGTGAAGTAAATAGTTGCTAAACTTCCACCGGAGGATCGTGCAAACCTTTTATCCACTCTCTCCCTTCTGCAAACCGTGGTAGGTGGGTACGAACTCCACCGAAGGACGTCTCAAGGCACCTTGCTCTGCTCTATAAAGTTCCATGAGTTCATAGACCTCCTTGGGAACGTCCAGGCTAACCTTTATACCCATAGATGTGAGATCCTCTACTGTCAATGGATAATCGTGAGTCCATTTCCCAGAAGTTAGATCCTTAGCCACCTTTCTGGCTCTCTCCTCTTCCATCTTATCTTTAAGGAGAGATAACACGAAGCTTTCCATCTGTTTTATAGCTTTACGCGACACGTCCGCGAGTATGAGGGTTCGGTCCTCCACCTTATCCGGAGGTTTACTCTCAACGACCTTTAGAACGGAAGCTGCCGGTACCACCGAGTTGGCAAAACCGAGCTGAGGGTCCACGGGACCCAAAACCGCATCAGGGTTCATCAGTATCTCGTCGGCAGCCAGAGCTATCAGCGTTCCTCCGCTCATGGCATAATGAGGCACTATAACCGTGGTTTTAGCCTTATGCCGTTTCAAAGCTCTCGCTATCTGCCCTGCCGCTAAAACCAGTCCTCCCGGAGTGTGAATTATCAGATCTATGGGTACGTTATCGTCTGTCATGTGTATGGCCCTAAGTATGGCCTCCGAATCTTCAATATCTATAAACCGTGAGATCGGAAGACCGAAGAATCCTACCGTTTCCTGCCTGTGTATAAGGGTTATGACACGGCTTCCTCGTTTCCGCTCTATCTCCCGTATTTTGTTTAAACGGGCATTCTGAAGCATCTTTCTCTGTATAACGGGTTGAAGCGACATCAAAAAGATAAGAAGGAAAAGCAGATCTAAACCTCCCATGACGAAGTATTATATGCCGGATAAAGAACTTCATTCCGGCTGTAGAATAGCCTGTTGATGTTGGCGTTCGTTTTGGCGGCTATACCGCCGCAGGTCGTTTCCAATCCCCCGAAACTGTTGGCATGGTCCTTTATAAGGATATACCAATTTTTTCTATCCGATATACAACCTGATGTATGCAACTTCGCCCATCCCATAAGCTGCTCCCGATACGGTCGTAAAGCCGTAGAGGAATACGGTGTCGTTGGGGTTCTTATGGCTTTGGATCGTTTGCAACGGTGTAACCCCGGCTCCCACGCTTTAGTCGGTTACGTTTACTCCCAAGAGGGTGGTAAGTTGGTAGATAGCCTCCATCTCTTTTCTCCAAACGCCGATGAGGTACCACATTTGATTTTGCGCTGATGGTCTATCTAATAGCAGCTTACCTTATCTTTTGGGTCGGTATTCTTCTTTATCTTTGGTTTCACACACGATGTAAAACGACCGTATAATACCTTCCGCAAGGGAGGGTGGAAGTTTTTTTGTAGGGCCGTAGCTCAATTTGGTAGAGCGGCGGATTCCAAATCCGCAGGTTGGGGGTTCGAGTCCCTCCGGCCCTGTTTATGGCCAAAAAGACCCAAGGAAGACACACTGTAGGCTTGAAGTGTAGTGTGTGTGGTAGATTTAATTACGCCATAAGTAAACAGCGCTCCAACAGGAAGAAGATGGAGCTACGAAAATACTGTAAGTGGTGCCGTAAACATACGCTCCACAAGGAGGCTCGCATATGAACGTAATGCAATCCCTAAAGGAAACCCTTAGGAAGTTAGGGGAGGTGATCTTTAACTTACCAGAGTTTATGGAGGAAATGAAGGAGGAGTTGGGCCGCCTAACATGGCCCGATTGGAACAGCCTGGTAGTGGGGACCGCTGGCGTCTTAGCTATATCCGCCTTCACCACCCTTTTTATATGGATCTCCGACTTCCTCATTTCGCGGGTTGTACTGATGATTTTAGGAGGGTAAAGGTATTATGAAGGATGTGAAGGAAAAGAACTGGCTAGTATTTTGGACCGTATCGGGTCAAGAACTCCGTACCAAGAGGAGAATTGAGAAGTTAATCAAAGATTTGAAGCTTGAGGATAAAGTTGAAAGCGTATTCGTCCCCACCATACGTACCACCCGTTTTATCAAACGCAAAAGAAAACCTCGCCTCGTTGATATAATCGTTGAAGATTGGAAGAACGGTATTCCGGTCGAGTTTACTAAAAGTGTTCAGTCTTACCCCATAGGTTTTAGAGGAAAACTCAGTTCTATAGCCGATCTTCCCTATCCTGTGGAGGAGATAAAGCGTGGCGTGTATCGCTTTGTTAAGGTGGATCGTTACCGCCTTGAGGATCTCTTCAAACTGCTAAAGGCCTTAGGTTTAAAACCTACCATTATGGGTATAAACGAAAGGGTGCTACCGGATTTGGAGAAGAAACTAAAGGAATGGGGTATATCATACTCTATTAAGAGGAGCGTCCTAAAACCTGGACCAGGTCAATACGAAACCATAGAGGAAACGCGAGTAATAGAAAAACCGATATATCGGGGTTACATCTTCATAAAGATGGAGGAAGACCAAAAGGTCATAGATAGGATCACTCAGATGATCTCCCGCACCCGACCTATCAGAGCGAGGGATCCCGAAACCGGAGAACCCGCATACATGAAGATGAGTGAAGAGGAGATACGTCGCATAGAGGAACTAATTCGCCAGCAAGAGGAGGAGAGTAAGCGCAAGACGCCGTTTGAGGTAGGCGATAAGGTCAAGATAGTAGAAGGTGCGTTCAGAGGCAGAAAGGGGGAGGTGGTTGATATAAACGAGGAGAAGGGATTGGTGAAGGTTAAAGTTAAGGAGTTTGGGAAGTACTTGGAACTGGACTTTAGGTTCCCCATGGTTGAAAGGATAAGCTAAGGAGGTTGAAAGATGGCCAGAAAAAGGAAGAAGGAGGTCGTGGCGACGGTAAAACTCCAGCTCCCCGCCGGTCAGGCTTCTCCTGCGCCTCCGGTGGGACCCACACTCAGTCCCTATGGCATCAACTTGATGCAATTTGTAAAGCAGTTTAACGATGCCACACGGGACAAGATGGGTCTTATCATTCCCGTCGTCATAACCATATACAAAGATAGGACGTTTGACCTTGAGTTCAAAACGCCACCGGCCTCCGTACTTCTCAAGAAGGCCGCAGGCGTTGAGAAAGGCGCCAGTGAACCTGGAAAACAGGTGGTAGGCACCGTAAAGCGCTCTCAGGTCGTGGAAATAGCCAAGCAGAAGATGCCCGATCTGAATACCACCGATCTTGAAGCTGCCGTCCGCATGATAGAAGGAACCGCCCGTAGCATGGGTATAAAGATCGTGGAGGGTTGAGATGGCCAAAGTTGGAAAGAGATACCGCAAACTCTTAGAAATGTTTGATCTAAGCAAAACGTATCCTCTCAAAGAGGCCGTCGAGATGGTACGTAAGTTCCAAAGTGCCCGTTTCACAGAATCGGTTGAACTTCACGCTCGGCTGAACATAGATCCTCGCAAACCTGAACAGAACATCCGTATACCTGTCGTACTTCCCCATGGCACCGGTAGGAAGGTCCGGGTGTTAGTTCTAACCAGTAACCCCGAAAAGGAGAAGGAGGCCAAGGAAGCTGGAGCTGACTACGTAGGTTTCAAGGAGTACATTGAGAAGATCAAACAGGGATGGTTGGATTTCGATGCGGTGGTGGCCACACCAGAAGCTATGAGAGAGGTGGGTAAGCTGGGTCGCATTTTGGGGCCAAGAGGCCTGATGCCCAGTCCCAAAACCGGTACCGTCACCCAGAACGTCGGCGATGTGGTCAGGGAACTTAAAAAGGGTCGCGTTGAAATTCGCAACGATAAGACGGGTAACATCCACGTTATCATCGGTAAGACCGACTTTACCCCTGAACAGCTCTACGAGAATGCCATGACGGTTTTGGAGGAGATAGCTCGCAACAAACCCCAGGGAGTTAAGGGGAGTCTTTTCAAGTCCGTATACCTGACGACCACCATGGGACCCTCGGTGAAGGTGGATCTCAACGACGTTATAAACGAATTACGTAAGAGGGGGGTTAAGATATGAAGACGAGAGAGTGGAAAACTAAGATGCTCGAACAACTCCGCCAGTGGGGAGAGGAGGCCACTATGATAGCTCTCTTCGATTTCAAGGGGCTAACCGTGGCGGAGATGAACGATCTACGAAAACAGCTCAAGGAGAAGGGCTACAACGTTAAGGTCGTAAAGAACAATCTCATGAAGTTGGTCTTCGCCGATAAGATACCGGAGATAACGGACGTCTTAGTCGGTCCTACGGCCATAATCATATCATTTTCCGATGAGGTGGAGCCGGTCAAGATATTCGCCGACTTCTCCAAAGAGGTGGAAAAGGGAGAGCTGAAGGCCGGTATAATGCATGGACAGTTTTTGGATAAGGAGGAGATAGAGAGGTTGGCCAAACTTCCCTCGACTCAAGAACTACGTGCCCAGGTCGTGGGAGCCGTGGCTGGTCCCCTTTACGGTATCGTGGGGGTTCTGAGTGGTGTTATGCGTAACCTCGTATATGCGATTAACGCTATAAAGGAAAAGAAAGAAAAGGAGGGTTAGAAGATGACAGAGAAAAAACTCTCGGTGGAGGAGATAGTCGCCGCAATTGAGCAGCTGACGGTTTTGGAACTCGCCGAGCTTGTCAAAGCTTTGGAGGACAAGTTCGGCGTCAGTGCCGCCGCCCCTGTGGCCGTAGCCGCTGTCCCCGGCGCCGCCGGTGCCGAGGCACAGGAGGAGGAGAAGACCTCCTTTGACGTGGTCCTGACGGCCATAGACAACAAGATAAAGGCCCTGAAAGTGATCCGCGAGGTCACCGGTGTGGGCCTCAAAGAGGCCAAAGCCATGATAGAGGGTCTGCCCAAGGTTATAAAGGAAGGAGTCTCCAAAGAGGAGGCCGAGGAGATCAAGAAGAAATTTGAGGCGGCTGGGGCCAAGGTTGAACTCAAGTAAAACCGCGCACCGAGATACGAGGGGAAGTCACCAAGGGCTTCCCCTCTTTGGCGTTTAAAAGGAGGAACCCATGCAACAGGTTGTGAGGGTAGGAAAGATAGAGGAGAAGGATATACCCTATCTTTTGGCTTTGCAGCTTAAATCTTATGATGATTTTCTGGCTGAGAGGTTCAACGTCCTATGGAGTCCTACCAGTCGTGGGAATGCTCTCTTGAACTTTTTGCGGGATCTGGCCGAAAGATGGGCTTTAGCCATAAAGGTTTATAAAGGGAAAACGAGTGAGCGTTACGAACTGGCCAAGGAATTTGAAACCATACTGAGGGACGAGTTCGGAGAAGAAGTGACGCGGGAGGATATACCTAAACCCCAACAGCATTATATCGTTTTGCCTAAGAGATCCTATAGCAGAGAGGAGATGAAACGCCTCCTGGATCTCACGGCCTCCCATCCCGACACCCGAATCGGTTTCGTTGGACTATCTAAAGAGTCAATTGAGAAGTTCAAGAATGAGGTGGCCACCCGGATCGGATCCCTGCGCTACGAGGTGGAAGACTCCTTCTTCGATTATTCCGATCCACGTTCAAGAACGAGCCTGCACCAAATTTTAAGGGAGATCTTTCCCATCCAGAGTACATCCGGACGTGTTGAAATAGAGTACTTGGACTACAAGGTAGGGAGGCCTTCCCGCACCCCAGAGGATGCCCAGAAGAAGGATCTCACCTATTCGGTTCCGATCCATATACGGGTGATAGAAAGGGTGTTTGACGAAAACGGTATGTTAGAGGAAGAAAGAGAAGATGTAGTTTACTTTACCGACATCCCTTACATGACCGAAAGGGGGACTTTCGTCGTTCAGGGTGTTGAGAGGGTGGTTATAAGCCAGATACACCGCTCTCCAGGGATATACTTCGTAGTAGACGAAGAGGGCTTGAATAAGATCTTCAAAGCCTTGCTCATACCCTACAGGGGACCCTGGATGGAACTCCGTATAGAGGGTGAGAAAGGTATTTATTTCGTCCTTCGCAAGAGAAAGTTCTATCTTACCCGATTCCTAAGGTTCATGGGACTTGAAACGCCTCGCCAGATAGTTAAAGTGGCCATCGGCCACATAGCTAAAGAGGTATCGGTGTCCGAGGCGAAAGGATACTATCTGGCGGAGGATGTGGTGAATGAGGATGGAGAGATAATCGTCCCCATGTTCAAAGAATCCAAAAAGGATAAAAACGTCGAACCGATTCTCATAGACGATAACATACTTGAGATCCTTAAGGAACATCGCGTGGCGAAGGTGAAGGTCTTCGATCCCAAGGATCCTGCCGTTTCACTCATATACAAGGCTCTGAAGGATGATAAGATGCGAACCAAGGAGGAAGCCATCCGTTTTATCTACAGGACCATAAGGTTCTCATCTTCCACCTTGGAGACGGCCGAAGAGTTCCTAAGGGCCTACTTTTTCTCACCGGATAAGACGTATTTGGGTAGGGTAGGTAGGTACAAAATAAACGCCCGCCTTGACTTTGAAAAACATCTAAGGGATCTCGAAGGGTACGGAATACCGGCCGAAGATGTTGAAAAGTTCACTAAGGAGGACTTTATAGTCGCCTTAAGAGAACTTATAAACCTCTACAGAGGAGAGGGTGAAGAGGACGATATAGACGATTTGGCTCACCGTAGGATAAAACGCGTTGGCGAGCAGCTCTATGAGGCCGTGCGTACTGAATTTATAAGAACGGCTAAAGGTATTCGCGAAAAGCTTATAGATGAGGAAAGCTCCCTACGTAAGATCGTACATCCGAAGATAGTTTCCAGATCCGTAGTAGCCTTCTTTACCCAAAACAGCCTTTCCCAACTTTTGGATCAGACGAATCCTCTCTCCGAACTGACCAACAAGCGCCGCATATCAGCTTTAGGTAAAGGCGGATTAACGCGCGAAACGGCCACTTTGGAGGTACGGGACGTCCATCCCTCCCACTACGGCCGTATATGCCCTATAGAAACTCCGGAAGGTCAAAACATAGGTTTGATACTCTCACCTACGGTCTACGCCCGCATAAATGACCTGGGTTTCTTAGAGACCCCCATAGTCAAGGTTGAGAACGGTAAGGTCACCAACAGGATCTCCTACGTGGCACCTCATGAGGATTACAATCTCCGCATAGCACCCGCTGATCTGGAGGTTCATCCCAAAACCAAACTCATAAAGAAGGCCAAAAACATCATAGTCAGACATCGGCGCAACTACATCTTCGTGGATCGCGAGCATATAGATTACATGGACTTATCGCCGAGGCAGATAATATCCCCCTCAACCTCCTTGATACCCTTCTTGGAGTACGACGACGCCAACCGTGCTCTGATGGGATCCAACATGCAGAGACAGGCCGTTCCCCTTCTCAATCCGGAACCCCCCTTGGTAGGTACCGGTATGGAAGAGAAGATCGCTAAAGACAGCGGAGCCGTGATTCTGGCCGAGGAAAACGGTGAGGTAGCCTATGTAGATTTCCAGAAGATAATGATTCGGCCAGAAGGCGCCAGGTTTAACCTAAAAACCTATCATCTTCGTGTTTTTGAGCGTTCGGGCCAGAATACTATAATACACTATATTCCCAAAGTTAGGAAAGGTCAAAAGGTCAAGAAGGGTGATATTTTGGCCGAGAATCTATCTTCGGTAGGTGGTGAAATCTCGTTAGGAAGAAACCTGACCGTAGCTTTCATGCCATGGTACGGCTACAACTTCGAAGATGCCATAGTCATATCCGATCGTATAGTCATGGAAGACCTTCTAACTTCCTTCCATATCTTGGAGTTTACCACCGACGTCTTAGACACTCGCCTTGGCCCAGAGATAGTAACTCCCGAACCTTACAAGGAGAAACCTTCTCGACTTCAGCATCTGGACGAGTACGGCATAGCCCGTATAGGGACCAAGGTGTCGCCGAGGGATATTTTAGTAGGTAAAAACACTCCACGGGAGGAGAAAAAGTTCAGCGAACTCTCACCGGAGGAGAAACTTCTTATGTCTATCTTCGGCGAAAAGTCGCGCCCCTGGAAGAACACCTCCTTGAGGGTGCCTCCGAGCGTCTATGGGACCGTTATAGGAGTTGAAATACTCACCAGATCGTTACCAGACGATCCTCTGGCCTTCGGGATGAACGATAAAGAAGGTAACTTCATACCCGGAGAACTGTACGTAGACGATAGCGTACGTCCCGATAGACCCATACCCCCCGACAGACCTATAGGTCCCCGTCAGAAAAAGCTTCTTGATGAGATAAACCTACGGATAAACGATCTTAGAGCTACACTAAGGGAATCGCTCTCTATAGCTTTAGGCCACGAAGTGAAGAAGCCTATATGGATCCGCAAAGGGGACGAGTTAGTGGAGATCTTGAAAGCGGGCGATAAGGTAACTTTGGAATTCCTTCAGAGTGTTGATCCTCTCAAGCTGGTAGTGGAACCCGGCACCTTTGAGGACAGAGAGATAGAGGATGAGTTTATTAAGACGGTGGAAGATGGACAGGAAGCTTATGAACGGTTGATGGAGGAGTATGATGAAGGCCTGGCCACCATCCGTAGGGGAGACGATCTTCCCGCCGGAGTACGCCAGGTTATAAAAGTCTACATAGCCCAAAAGCGCAAGATCCGCGTTGGCGACAAATTGGCCGGACGCCATGGAAACAAGGGTGTCATATCCATAGTGGCACCGAGAGCCGATATGCCTTTTATGGAAGATGGAACTCCCGTTGACGTGGTTCTCAACCCCTTGGGTGTCCCATCACGTATGAACTTCGGTCAGATATTGGAAACGGTTTTGGGTTACGCTGCTATAAGAAACACTGAGAAGCTACGTAAACTCCTGGAGAGCAAAGCACCCATCTCCGAGCTCCGTACCTTCCTTATGAAACTCTACGAGCCCCACAGGGATGAAAACCTAAAACGCTGGATAAGAGAGGCGGAGAAAGAGGATCTTAAGGCGTTTGCCGAGGAGATAGCTCGTAAGGGTGTTAAGTACGCAGCTCCCGCCTTCCAAAGTTTGACCGTGGAGGAGGTAAAGGAGCAACTCAAATTGGCGGGATTAAGCGAGGGCGGTAAGATGCGCCTTAGGGACGGACGCACCGGTGAATACCTCAAATATCCTGTAACCGTCGGATCCATGTATATAATGAAACTCATACACATGGCCGAGGATAAGATCCACGCTCGCTCTACAGGTCCTTATTCGCTTATAACCCAACAACCCGTAGGTGGCCGCGCCCACATGGGTGGTCAGAGATTCGGAGAGATGGAGGTTTGGGCACTGGAAGCCCACGGCGCCGCCTATGCCCTATGGGAGATGTTAACCGTGAAGAGCGATGATATAAAAGGAAGGGTTCAAACCTACAAGGCCATACGTGAGGGGACGGAACCTCCCTTGCCTTCAACTCCCGCAACCTTCCAGGTTCTTACGAAGTTCCTGAAGGCGCTCGCGGTTGATCTTAAGATGGAAAGAGAAGAAGAAAAGTAAAGGGGGAAACATGGCGACCACTTGGAAAACTATAAAGGCGGTTATAGCCTCTCTGGCCTCTCCCGACGCCATAAAACGTTGGTCGGAGGCCGAGAGAAAGGGACGCGAAAGGGGGGAGTATGGCGCAGGTGAGGTTAAAAGCGCCGAAACGATAAACTACAAAACGCTGAAACCCGAACCTGGGGGTCTTTACTGTGAAAGGATATTCGGACCCGTCAAGGATTACGAATGCGCCTGTGGTAAGTTCAAAGGCAGAAGGTACGAGGGAGTTATATGTGATAGATGCGGAGTGGAGGTGACGAGGTCCGACGTACGCCGCGAGAGGATGGGGTACATCGTTCTCAATACCCCCGTAGTACATCCTTGGTTTTACAAGATGCCTCCCTACATCATACCCACCCTCTTGGGGATACCCAAGAGCAAATTTGAGCTCATAATAAACTATGACGCCTATGTGATCCTTGATCCTAAGAGATCGCCTGCCACTGTCAAGATAGAAATGGATGATGGCAGCACGCGCACCATCCATATGAAGAAGGGGCAGGTGCTTTCGGTGGAAGAGTATCGCAAGCTCATAAGTGTCCTTGGACCCGACTCCTTCATCGCCGGATGGGGAGCCGAGGCGATAAAGAAGCTCCTTGAGGAGTTGAACGAGGTGGTTGAGGATGAAAGGACCCGCGAGAGGATGACCCGCCTTGAATACCTGTACAGGGATACCCGTTTGAAGTTCATGAACACCACCAATCCCACTGAGCGTACCCGTCTCATAAACCGTCTCAAGATAATAGAAGCTTTTATCCTGTCGGGTCAGAATCCGGCCTGGATGGTGCTTGAGGTTATACCCGTTTTGCCTCCGGATCTGCGACCCCTACTCCCCTTGGAGGGTGGTAAGTTCGCCAACACCGACCTGACGGATCTCTATAGGGACGTGATCCGTCGTAACCATCGTCTCAAGCAGATATACGAGAAGGGTGGTTTCGAGCTAATGATAATAAACGAAAAACGCCAAATAAAGCACGCAGTTGAGGCCCTAATTGATAACTCCCGCTTGCGCCGTCCCTCCACCAACAGGAGCGGTCAGCGCCGTAAGTCCCTCACTGATTACTTACGTGGAAAGAAGGGGTTGTTGCGTAGAAACCTATTGGGTAAAAGGGTGGATTACTCCGGTCGTGCCGTTATAGTGGTCGGTCCTGAGCTCAAACTTCATCAGATGGGGTTACCCAAAGATATGGCCCTTGAGCTCTTTAAACCTTGGCTTGAGGAGAAGTTAGAGAGGACGGGTTTGGCATACACCAGATCCGAAAAACACGAGTTTATAAAGGAAAAGAACCACCAGACCCTGGAGTTACTTTCGGATATAACCCGGCATTATCCGGTCATGCTTAACAGAGCACCCACGCTCCACAGGGTATCCATTCAGGCCTTCGAGCCAGTTTTGACTGAAGGTTATGCTATAAAACTTCATCCTCTGGTATGCGCAGCCTATAACGCCGACTTTGATGGAGACCAAATGGCCGTCTTCGTACCCATCCATCCGGAGGCTATAGCCGAAACTTACGCTCTGCTCTTAGCCCCCCATAACATCCTTTCACCTGCCCATGGTGGCCCTCTGGCTACAGCCTCGCAGGACATGGTCATAGGTATAAACTTCCTAACCAAGGAGAAACCTACCGACAGGAGTGAGGATAAGTTGCCCAAGTTTGCCGATCTATACGAGGCCATCCTGGCCCTCGAGAACGATGCCGTCGATGTCAACGACCCCATATACGTCTCCGTACCTAAGAGTGGCAATCCCTTCGGATACGATCCCCAAACCGAAAGAGAACTGGTACGCACCACAGCCGGAAGGGCCGTTTTCGCTTCTATAGTTCCCCAGAGGATGTGGGAGGTTGGCCTAACCTACTCCGACATAAACAAAGAGTACGGCAAGAAGGATA
Source organism: Thermotogae bacterium (assembly GCA_013154295.1). Classification (GTDB taxonomy): domain Bacteria; phylum Hydrothermota; class Hydrothermia; order LBFQ01; family LBFQ01; genus JAADCS01. Next base: position 13,351 of record JAADCS010000008.1, on the reverse strand, counting down.
TAGCCAGGCTCGTAGGAAGAATATACAAACACCTTGGAACATGGGAGACCGCTCACTTCCTTGATAATATGAAGGAGCTGGGCTTCAAATGGGCAGCCTGGTCCGGTGTCACCTTCGGTATAGACGATGTGATAGTACCTCCTGAAAAGGAGCGTATAATCAAGAAAGCCTTCAAAGAGATCGAGCAGATAGAGAGACTCCATGCTCAAGGAAAGATAACCCACGCCGAAAAACAGCAGAGAATCTTTGACATCTGGACCCGTGTGACCGAGGAGGTCACCTCCAAGATGTTAGAGTACCTAAAGAAGGATAAGGACGGTTTCAACCCTCTCTACATGATGGTGATGTCCGGAGCCAGAGGTAACATAGACCAAACACGGCAGTTGGGTGCCATGAGAGGCCTGATGACACGGCCAGCCAAGAAGGGACAGGCCGGCGAGTTGATACCGACCCCGGTACTCTCCTCTCTAAAGGAAGGACTCTCCTCCATAGAGTTCTTCATCTCCTCCCACGGCGCCCGTAAGGGTCTTTCCGACGTGGCCATGAAGACGGCCGATGCCGGCTACCTAACCCGTAGGCTTGTGGATGCCGCCCAAGAGGTGGTCGTCACGATGGAGGACTGTGGAGCCATACAGGGAAGGGCCGTTCGGGCTCTCAAGGAGGGGGAAACGGTTATAGAACCTCTCTCCGACCGCATAGTGGGAAGGTACTCCCTCTACGATGTCTATCATCCCGTTACCGGTGAGGTGATAGTGGAAGCCGGTGAGGAGATAACCGAAGAGAAAGCTAAGAGGATAGAGGATGCCGGTATAGACGAGGTGCATATCCGTTCGGTCCTATACTGTCAGGCTCCCCACGGTGTATGTGCTAAGTGTTACGGTCGCAATCTGGCCACGGGCAAAAAGGTGGATACCGGAGAGGCGGTTGGTATAGTGGCAGCCCAATCCATCGGTGAACCTGGAACCCAGCTCACCCTAAGAACTAAACACACAGGTGGAGCCGCCGAGCGTATAGTGGGAGAATCCAAACATATAGCCCACTTTCCTGGGGTGATAAGGTGGAAGAATTTCAAGGCCATAGAACAGGCCGACGGTGGTTGGATAGTCGTTTCGCGCAAAGGAACGCTCGTTTTGGAAGGTAGCGATGGACGTCATAAAGAGTACGGTCTGGAATATGGCTACAAGATCTTCGTAGGCGATGGTGAGAGGGTGGAGAAGGGAGATGTGCTGGCCGAATGGGACTTCTACGCCATGCCTATTCTGGTAACCAAGGCGGGTAAGTTGGTGTTCGAGGGGCTGATAGAAGGGGTATCTCTCAAGGAGGATCTCCAAGGAACCACCTTAGAGTACGTGGTAGAGGTTGTCAGGCACCGTCGTCTCTACCCGAAGGCTAAGGTACTGGATCCAAACACTGGTGAGGTCTTAGAGGTCATACCTCTGGCCAACGATGCCCGTTTGAGCAAGAAGGCCTATGAGATTTTCAAAGGTACCGGTAACCCCTACGTCAACCCCGGCGAGATAATAGCGAGAGTGCCCAGGCTGATCTACAAGACCAGGGACATAACTGGAGGACTGCCCAAGGTCGAGGAGCTGTTTGAGGCCCGCGTACCCAAGAATAACGCTGTAATAGTTGAAAAGGACGGCATAGTCAAGGATATCATCATAGATGACCGCAAGGGAATGATCCGCATAGTGGTAGAACATGACGATGGTACCACCCAGACTTACCAGGTTAAGTACGGTGAGTACCTCCTGGTTTCCAAAGGTGACCGCGTTAAAGCCATGGATAAACTCATAGGCGGGGATATCTCTCCCAAAGACATACTCCGCATCAAGGGTAAAGAGGCCGCTGCTGAGTACCTGTTGGAGGAGATCCAAAAAGTTTACCGTGTCTCCGGTGTGAAGATAAACGACAAACACATAGAGATCATCATCCGCCAGATGCTCCGTAGAGTTAGGATAGTGGATGGAGGAAACACCATCTTCCTACCAGAGCAGATAGTGGATCTCAACCGTGTTCTTGAAGAAAACCGCAAGGTTATAGAACGTGGAGGGAAACCCGCCAAATACGAACCTATCCTCTTGGGTATAAGTAAGGTAGCCGCCACCACCGACAGCTTCTTGGCGGCGGCATCCTTTGAAGAGGCTCCGAGAGTCCTGGCGGAGGCTGCTGTACGTAAGCAGAGGGATAACCTCAAGGGCCTTAAAGAGCGAGTCATAATCGGTGATCTGATACCAGCTGGAACCGGATTCCCTGCGTGGCGAATGGATAAGATACTCTTGGAAGTTGAAGAACTGGAGGAGGAAAAGCAGGCCAAAGGATCCTAAAAAGAGGGGGGAAATCCCCCCTCTTTTTTTCAAACGTCTCCACGAGAACCGTTGGTCGGGGGTAGAATAGCTACTATGTCTGAACTTTGGAAGCTCGGAATAATGTTAGTCGTGGGGTTTTTAGTAGCGTACGGAGGGATTCTGGTATCGCTCTTTCTTGGACCCCGCCGCCCCACACCCACTAAGGACTACCCCTACGAATCAGGAATCCAGGTAAAAGGAGATGCCCACGGAAAGGTAGCTATAAAGTACTTTTTGGTAGCTCTCATCTTTTTGGTATTTGACGTTGAGGTGGCAGTTCTGCTACCTTGGGCCGTAAAAGTGGCAGACATGAAAGTCATAGCCGCCGTGGAAGGGGGGGTTTTCCTCGCTGTCCTTTTGGTGGCTTACCTCTACGCTTTAGGAAAAGACGCTATACGTTGGCTTGATTGAAATAGTTGGGATAACCCGAAAGGGTAGATAATAGAGAACGGGGAAATAGCCGATAATTGTATCCCAAGATCAACCCCAAGAAACGGGCAAAGTTTTCAAGTAGAGCGTAAGGTATCCAGAGAGGGTAGTTTTCAGCCAGATAGAGCAGTTCTTGGAAAAAGAAACGAAGAGTATCTCCCCTGCCTCCGTATTTCCTAAGCCAGCTATTCTCTGCGTAGAATACGCCTATTGAGAAGTACCGCCTGAAGAGAGCAAGGGGAGTAAAATTGTGGGCATGGTAGACTTTCGCATCGGCATTGTACATCGTACGGTAGCCCGCCAGTATCAACTTGGCGGCAACTAGAAGATCCTCCGACAGGATAACCTTGGGAAATCCACCCACTTCCAAAAGCTTTTCCTTCAAGTATGCGGCACACACGTTGGAGTTAGAAAAAACCCTAAGGCCCATCTGGGAAAGCATATCCCTGTGCCGTATCTCCGACTTGGGAGGATAACTGAACAACCTGAAGAACACCTCCGGGGGTTTGGTGCCAGGCGGAGGTATGTGGCGGGCATAAGCTAACACCACTTTTCCTTCAAAGATCGGTTGTACCAGCGTTTCCAAGGTTAGCTCGTTTTCGGGTAAAGCGTCCTGTGACATAAAGACCACCACTTCCCCCGATGCTAACTCAAGCCCGAAGTTCCTGGTAAGACCATGGTTGAACTTGGATCGGGGAATCTGAACGAACACGTCAGCCCCTTTTCCTATATCCGGAGTGCGATCGGAGGAGGACGAATCCACTACAATGATCTCTGGATTCGCAGTTTGTTTCCTCAAACTATCCAAAAGATGTGGAAGTTTATCCTCGGCGTTCAGAGTGGGGATGACTACCGAAACCCTCACGAACCGAAAACGGCCCCCCTTACTTCCTCCATGGTGCGTATGGCCCTTTCCTTAGCCCTCCTTGAACCCTCACGTATCACCTCCGAAACCTCATCATCGCTGTAGGAGGCGGCCCTATCTCTTATGGGAGCAAGCTTCTCCTTCAAAACTTCAGCCAGGCGTTTTTTGCAGGCGACACATCCAAGCTCCCCAGCCCGACAGGCTTCCTCTATCACCGGAGCCTCCTCTCGGTTGAAGACCCTATGCATTTGAAAGATGGGGCAAATCTCAGGTCTCCCAGGATCCTTGAGCCGCACCTTCATCGGATCCGTTATACTGGATTTTACCTTCTTCTCTATAACTTCGGGAGGATCACTTAGAAAGATGGCGTTATCGTAAGATTTAGACATTTTACGGCCATCCGTTCCTAATATTCTAGGTGTCTCCGTAAGTAGGGGTTCGGGGACGGGAAATATGGGGGCGTAGTGACGATTAAAATCCCTTGCTATCTCCCTCGTAAGCTCAAGGTGGGGAAGCTGATCCTCCCCTATGGGTACCACTTCCCCCTTATATAGGAGTATATCAGCAGCCTGAAGTACCGGGTAGCCCAAAAAACCGTAGGAGATCTCCGGCGGTATAGCCGTTTCATCCAAGACCGTTTCCGTCGTTATCCTATCTAATACTTCGCTTTTGGTTCGGCTTATTAAACTTTGAAGCATTCTAAGAGCCTTGGCTGGATTTTCACTCCGTAGGAAATTCAACGCACCCTCCAGCTCCTTCTCCACATCAAGCTCACCCATCTTGAAAGCCAATCGGGTGTAGCCCTTTTTCTTGCGTAGTTCAGCCAGCTTTTCCTTGAAAGTAGGATTTCGTAGGAGTCGAGGAACGGATACCAACATAGAAAACATCAGATGGAGTTCAGCATGTTCTGGTACGTAGGATTGGCGGAATATCGTAGCCTTGGAAGGATCTATGCCCACGGCTAACCAATCCTTAACCATACCCAAAACGTTCTCATCTATCTCCTTGGATCGGTAGGGATCGTCGGTTAGAGCATGCCAATCGGCTATCTCGTATAAGCATTCATACTCATACTGTAATTTGACCCAGTTACTCAAAACTCCAGCCAGATGTCCCACATGCATCCGACCGGTCGGTCGCATTCCGGATAGTATGGTCTTCCTAGCCATGGATTTGGTATTTTAAGGTTGCCCTTCGCTTTCAACTTCTCTTATATACTCGTCGGCCATCATGGCGGCCACGGCCCCATCCGCCACAGCTGTGACCACCTGCCTTAGAAACTTCACACGACCATCCCCAGCCACGAACAGGCCCGGTGTCTTGGTTTTAGTATCCTCACCCACCAAAGCAAACCCCCTCTCATCCAGATCTACAAGATCTTGGATGACCTCGTTTACGGGCCTGAGGCCGATATACACGAAAGCCGCGCTCACCTCCAAGAAACTCTCTTCCCCGGTTTTAGTGTCCACCAAACGTAGCCCCTTGAGCATCTTATCCCCAACGAATTCAACCACCACCTTATTCAAAAGGAACTCAACGTTGGGTTTGCTTTTCAGCTGCTCCACGTATATCCTCTGCGCTCTAAACTGTTCCCGGCGGTGTATGAGATAAACCTTGCCCGCTATACCCGCGAGGTAAAGAGCCTCGGTGAAGGCGGAGTCACCACCACCTATCACGGCGACAGGTTTGCCCTTGAAGAAGGGACCGTCACACACGGCACAGTAAGAGACACCCCTACCGGTGAATTCCTTCTCACCAGGGACTCCCAACTTCCTCGGTTCGGCACCCGTAGCCCATATGACCGCTTTGGCCTTGAATGCACCTTCTGTGGTTTCAAGTGTAAACTTTCCGCCTTCTTCCTTGCGTATCTTTAGAACCTCGGCGAAAACGATCTTGGCACCGAATCTCTTGGCGTGTTTTTCCATAAGCCTGGCCAACTCTGGCCCCTTGATTCTCTCTATACCAGGGTAGTTATCAACCTCATCCGTAACGGAGATCTGGCCACCTACAGCTAACTTTTCGAAGATGATAGTCTTTCGCATGGATCTGCCAGAATAGAGAGCCGCCGTTAAACCCGCAGGCCCACCTCCTACTATCGCCACATCCCATTCACTTTCCACCTCGGAAGTACCGGCTATATCCTCAAGGTTGAACTCCAACATAAGCGTCAATTATACCGATGTATCATGTACCCTTTAGATTGCCATCCTCTACGGCCGTACCTATCACCACCACGTCTGCACCGGCCCCATGATACTCATCCACCTCCTGGAGGCTCCTTATGCCACCACCCACTATGACAGGTAGCCCTACTTCCTCCTTTACTTTGGTCACCGTATCCGTTGGAACGCTCAAAACGGCTCCGGAACCAGCCTCAAGATACACGGCGGCAAACCCCAAATACCTGGCCGCTAAAACGTGGGCCAGAATTAACTCCGGCTTATCTCTCGGTATAGGTTTGGTGTTACTGACAAACTCTGTGGCGGTGTAGGTGCCACCATCTATGAGTAGGTATGCCACCGGTATCACCTTAAGGCCCAAGCGCTTTATCTGCGGAGCTGCCTTAACATGCTCACCGATCAGATACTCCGGGTTTCTACCTGAAAGCAACGACAGAAAGAGAACGTAATCGTAAAAGGGACAGAGCTGGTAGTGGGAACCCGGAAATAAGATAACCGGAAGGTCGGTCGTGCCCTTAAGAATCCTCACCCTCTCGCATATGTTCCCCTCAAGGAAGCTGGTACCTACCAGCACGGCCGAAGGTCGTAAAGTTTCACGGAATCTCTCCAACCTCTCCATAAAATCCTCCGGTGAGAGGCGGTCGGGGTCGTATAGGAGCCAAACTCCCTTCCCCTCAAAAGGCCACATCAATACCCTACGACCGATCTGGCAAACTCCAGAAGACCACTCGGAGCGAGACCGAAGTAAAATACTCCCACAAGACCAACGATCATAACCAAGAAGAGGGCTGGTCGTAATTTAGCCTCAAAGACATGTTCAGGTTCAAATCCCAGAGCGTAGAACACAGGTCTCATATAGTAGTAAGCCGAGATAACACCATTTATCAAAGCCCAAACCACGAATCCAACTTCTCCAGCCTGTAGAACGGAGGAGAAAAGATAGAACTTGCCGACAAACCCTGCCGTGGGAGGTATGCCAGCCAAAGATACGAAGAAGATCACCAACAGAACGGTTTGGAAGGGGTTAGTGCGCAAAAGCCCTCTATAGTAGGATAGGTCGCTCCTCCTTTCACCTACAGAATTGACCACAGCAAAGGCACCCAAGGTCATCAAGGTATAAATGAAAAGGTAAAAGAGAGCCGAACCCACGCCAAAATTGGTACCAACCCCTATGGCTGTGAGGATATAACCGGCATGGGCTATGGTGGAGTACCCCAGCATGCGCTTTATATCTCTCTCTCCCAACGCAGCCAGATTACCCACCAACATAGTTATAGCACCTATCCAGAGTAGAAGATCACTCCACAAAGCAACCTGCCTACCGAAGGTTATCCATAGCAGGTTTATCAGAAACCCGAAGGCCGACGCTTTGGATACAGTGGCCACAAAACCGGCAACCGAGGAGTGCGCCCCTCTAAAGACTTCCGGAGTCCAAAAATGGAAGGGCACGGCGGAGAGTTTGAAGCCCATACCCACGAGAATGAAAACGAAACCTAAGATGAAAAGAAGTGAGGAGCTTAGAGATTTAAGCTCGAACACGTCGCTAAGATACGCTATGGGGAAGTAAAAGCTACCGTAGATCATGTAGAGGAAAGCCGCTCCCATGACCAGGAAAGTTGACGCTAAAACCGATAGTATAAAGAACTTTAAGGCCGCCTCGGTTGCAAAACGATCACCTTCTAAGGCTATCTGACCTATTACAGCGAAGGAGAAAAGTTCCAAGGCCAAAATGAACGAGATAAAGTGTATGGACTTTACAAGAACCATCGCCCCGAGAACGGCCGAGAGTAACAGGAAGTTATGTTCCCCCTTTTTATCCCAAGCCAAAAGGGTTGTAAGTGCTGCCCCCAAAAGGATTATCAAGTCAAAAGTCCTGCCCAAAGGGGAAACCAACAGCATGCCGAATGCCTCACCTGATACCCTTAAGGTTGCAAAGGTGAGAATCCCGGCAACACCTATAAAAAACAGAGAGATCAGACTTAATATCCATTTCTCCTTTCGTATTACCACATCGAGCAGGAGGACCAACAGGATACCTACCGCTATCGTAAGCTCTGGACCAATGAGAAAAAGGCTCTTTGCCATCTCCATGAGGAGGTTATTATAGACCTGAAAGACTAAATATCTGAACGTGATAACGGTATGCTTTCCTTTGCGGAAACATCCAAGATGAGTACGAACTGTAGTATCGCTGTTCCGTTGTGGCCTTTTCTTCGGTTTGGCAGTATCACGCCAATTTATTTTTCCATCGTTAGAACGCCTTGTACGGTCCCCATCATCTGAGCTTACCTGTCATAAGTCTGAAAACATCAAGACCAAGAACCAGGATCGCCAAGGTCACGAGTAGACTGAAACCTACCATCATGATCCAGAAGTACGCCCGCATGGGAATGCGACGTTTCCTTATCCGGTAGTATATCTCATCCACCAAAAATAGAAGTATATGTCCCCCGTCAAGACCTGGTATAGGGAACAGATTTATAACGGCAAGCTGTAGAGTAATAACGGCCAAAAGTAGGAGGTAACGATCAAGCCCTTGTTGAGCGCTGACCGCCATAGCTGCCCCTATAGTGATAGGTCCTCCTATGGTCTCCTCAACCTTAGCCTCCCTCTTCACGACCTTCTTTAGAGCATCAAAGAGTAGAACCGAAAATTTAAACGTCAAACGACCAGTTTCCTTGAGAATCTCTACAGGTGACATGGGGTAAGTACGGTACGCAGCGGTTACGCCTATAAACCCCCTGTCCCCTTCCCTCCGGACTTTAACCTGAATCCGGAGGGTGTCTTTTCCTCTTTTAACCACCAAGAGGACCTCACTTCCGTCTTTCTTATCCTTAACGTATTCTACCAACTGCTGCCAGGTGAATATTCGCAGGCTATCTACAGCAAGTATCGTATCACCCACCCTCAAACCGGCACTCTCCGCCGGCCACCCCTTCCGAACCTCTCCCACGACGGGCGGTATTCTCATCTCCAAACTTTCGGGGGGGATCCTTCTCGTTATGACGAAGCTTAAGCGACGGTTACCGCGCAAAAGCTCTACATCTTTCTTACCCTCCCTACCTATAAGGTTCAAAAATCTCTCCCCACTCCTTAGAAACTCACCGTTTAGCGTCAAGACCGAATCCATATCCTTAAACTCCACCACATGGGAACGCCATATACGTGTGGTCATGACACTCAACCGTCCGGAGATGCCCAAGGCCAAGGCGATGAGGATGGGACCTAAAATAAAGGAGAAAAGAGGACCAGCCACCACCACCCAGATTCTCTGCCAGAGAGGACGTGAGAAAAACTCAAGGGGTATCCCCGCATTGCCCTCATCAGCGAACCTGACGTATCCTCCGAAGGGTATAGCCGAAATTCTGACGTCTATACCCCTCCAACGAAATCCAAACAACCTTCTACCGAAACCGATTGAGAAAACCTCCACTTTAACGCCTACGGATAGGGCTGCCAAAAGGTGACCCAACTCGTGCCAGACTATGAGAAGCCCAAATCCAAACAGGATAGCCACCAGTGATAGGAGACCTTCAAACACGGTCGCCTATTGTAAGGTCGTAATTTTTACTTGCAACAGCGTATCCGACGACTCTATAATAAAATCTTCAGGGTGGCGTAGCCAAGCGGACTAAGGCGGCGGATTGCAAATCCGCTATTCCCGGGTTCGAATCCCGGCGCCACCTCCTTGTTGAGATTTACTTTAAGGGTTGAGTACGCCATCAAGGCGTTGGCGAGAGTGGGCATGAACGAGGAACCTATAAGCGTCCCCCAAATCAGTTCATTGGAGAGGATACCCCCGAACTTTTTGGAACAGCTCCTTATAAAGTTGAGGCGGGCGGGTATGATAAAAAGTACACGGGGCAAAAAAGGTGGATACACTTTGGCCGTTCCCCCCGAAAGTATAAGCATACTTAATGTTATAGAGGCAATTGAAGGTAAGTATGGCCTCGCCAAATGCCTGATTCCGGGGGAACAGAAGGGTTGTACATTCTCGGTCTCCGACTGCGTTCTTAGAAGCGTTTGGAATCGTCTACAGCCGCGCATTGAAGAAATTCTTTCAGAGATCACGATAGCTCACATAATCCAAGAAAATCTTCTACGAGAAAGAGCTAAAGCTGTCTGAAATCCAATTCACCGTGTGAATAAAACACCTTTAGAATACTAACGATGCTGCAGGTTTTCGTTGCCACCGTCTGGTTTAACGGACATCCTCTGTCCGCAAGTAAGAGTTTGAAGGCGGTTCAAAGGAGCGAATATTTCATATTGCAGTTTCGCGGTCCCATACTTCCCCAATGGAAAGAGGAACTCTCCAAATTAGGTGTAAGATTCTACGATTATCTACCCCACTTTGCCTTTGTGGTAAAGGCATCTTCGGCTGCGCTCCCTAAGATCCTCGATCGTGAGTTCGTTTCGGGTATCGCTCCCATATTGCCGGAGTATAAGCTTCCGCCCGATCTAAGCTCCGTTTTAACATGTGCGGAACGTTCTGGAAGTCGTTATAAGGTAAGGATCCTTCTCTACGATAAGGAGGCCCTTGGCGAAGTTGAGAAAAAACTGAAAGACATGGGTATTGAGATAGTGACCACGAGTGAGGATGGACCGTTTCACGAAACCTATCTAAGCACAGAGGAGATGCGAGAGATAGCACGTCATCCGGCTGTGTATGTTGTGGAGCCACAGTATCCCAAGATGGCTTTCAACAACCGGAACGCTCTTTTGCACCAGATATACCAATACGCCGATGTAGATGCAGTTGCTTCCCCGGACACCATAATTTGGTCGGTTGGAATTCACGGGGAAGGTCAGATCTTAGGCCATAACGATAACGGTCTCTATCCAAGTCACTGCTTTTTCAACGGAACTGTAGACGGATCATCTAAAGTGATCGCGCTAATGGACTACGATGGGGGAGGATTTGCCAACGGTGCGCATGGTACCCATACAGCCGGAACGGCCGTAGGTGGAACCGATGAACAAACCAGTAACCTCCAATATAGGGGGATGGCATACAAGGCCCGCCTCATATCTCAAGAACCCTTAGGCGGTGCGTCTAGCTTTTACACCACTCTGAACGACGCTTATGCCTTGGGGGCGCGTGTCCACACTAACAGTTGGGGATACATCTGTATACCTTACGGGACGTGTTCTCCCTCCAACTACAATACCGTCTCCCGCGACATAGACCGTTTCATGTGGAACAACCCGGATATGTTGGTAGTCTTTGCCGCCGGTAACCATGGTGATCAGGGCTGTAGCTCTGGATGTAGAAGAGCTGCGTCCGATCCTGCTTCAGCCAAAAACGATCTAACGGTAGCTGCTATGTATCGATCCCAACCTTGGAAGACGACCTGGAGCGCCTACGGGGAGTATCCCGATGGAAGATTTAGCGTTGATGTCTTGGTGCATGGAAACTACACCTATTCGGCCGACAACACCACCTCCTGTGGCATAAGTGTCATGAGCGGCACCTCCATGGCCACACCTGCGGCAGCGGGAATGGCCCTGCTCCTTCGTCAATACTACGAAGACGGTTATGCCCCTGGCGGTCCCCATACTCCTTCCGCTGCCTTGATAAAGGCTTCCATGCTGGCCTCCGCCGTACCTGCCAGCGGTGATGGAGATACCGATGGTTCTCCTCCCGGTCCCGATAACCCCGTACCCAACGGTAACGAGGGGGCAGGTATACCTGTTTTAGATAACGTTATGGAACTTTCACCCTACGACGACTGGACCAGTTTGACCGACTCTTCAGATATTCGTAAATCCCATCTATGGTTCGTGGATAACACGGCGGGTATAAGTACAGGCGAGGAGCATATCTATCGGGTGGAAATATGTAACCCCCACGTGGTGACACGTATTGTTCTCGTCTGGACCGATTATCCAGCTAGCACGAACTGTAACTCCTCCTCCTGCCTGGTCAACGATCTAGATCTTAAGGTGGAGGGACCTTCTTCCGAAGTGTTCATAGGGAACGCTCCAACCAGTGGCCCTGATAACCTCACCCCCAACGATGGAAGCATACCTCACGACAGAGTTAACACGTGGGAGTTGGTGCGTATAAAGAACTCCAGTCGGGGTGAGTACGTTATAAAGGTCAAAGGTTATAACGTTCCCAACGGACCTCAACCCTATGCGCTGGTGGTCTCCGGTGGTGTGGGAACATGTATAGTCGGTAGGGATACCTCTTTGAACGTGACCGAAGGAATTGCGAAGGGGTCGGTAAAGATCACCGGTAGAAGACTTCAGGTCGAAGGAGCGGATGCCAAGGTAGCCGTATTCTCACCTACGGGCCGTAGGATCAAGGAACTACACCTCCAAGCTAATTCCGAGGTGTCATTGAAGGACCTCTCCGGTGGAATATACTTCTTTGTGATAAGATGGGAGGATGGTAGAAGGCAGGTTTTGAAAGTGCTGCTGCCTTAAACTACCGGGTCTTGCGGCTCCTTCTTGTTTCGGGGGGTACGGGTGGGCATATATCCCCGGCTTTAGCAGTATTGGACAGAGCGCTGGAAAGCTATACGGATGTGGATCTAATTCTGGGGGGGTTGAAGGTACGTATGGGCATAAACAGGGCTAAGTTCGTATACAACGCTGCCGAGCTTAAGTTAAAGAACTTGCCTATTATAGCCGACGGTATCTTCAGAACCTTTACGGAGGTGTGGAGATCGGACGTCCTCTTAGCGTTCGGTGGATACCCTATATTTCCCCCCCTCTTCAACGCCGTATTACTTGGAAGGGATATCTATCTCTTTGAAGGGGACGCCATGCCCGGAAAGGCTAACCGTTTCTTCGAACCCTTCTCACGGGGAGTACTGTGCGCCTTTAGACATTCGGTACGTTTTTACAAGAAAGGAGTTTTCGTAGGTATTCCTATAAGGAAGGCGTTGATTCCCATACCCAAAGAAGAGGCTATGGAACGCTTAGGTATCCACACTGAACTACCAGTCGTAGGAATCATGGGAGGTAGTCAGGGATCACTCTTTTTAAACTCGTTGGCCGAAGAGTTAGCTGAGACCGGGAAGTATTTTGTGGTCGCCTTGGTTGGAAAGAGGGGGCAAGCCAGACGAGGTAAAAACTACCTGTTTATTAACTTTTTGGAGGAGATAGAGGCATTCTATTCTGCTATAGATGTCGTGATAACAAGGGCCGGAATGAGTAGCATAGGGGAGATCGCCCTTATGGGGGTTCCCCCTCTTTTTATACCTTATCCCTACGCTGGAGGGCACCAGATACACAACGCTTTGGATGTGGTAAACTTCGGGGCTGCCGAGATGCTCCTTCAAGAGGAAGCTGACTTGGAAAAGGTAAGAAATAAGCTGCGCCTGCTCCTCTTTAAGGATGCTCTATACCGTAAACGCCTCCACCATTACTTCGTTCCCGATGCCGCCGGGCGGATAGTTAAACTCGTCCTGTCGCAGGTTTAGGGTTTTAACATCGGAATCTTTATCCCCATCCTCTTGGCGAACTCTATGGCCTTCTCGTATCCGGCATCGGCGTGGCGCATCACACCGGTTCCGGGATCG
>JAADCS010000126.1 GCA_013154295.1 Thermotogae bacterium | reverse complement strand
CTTGTTGTAGAACACCTTCCCACACCTGTGACACTTCCACAGGTGCCTCCCCCTGTCGTCCTTTCGCTCTTGCAGTATGGACACATCATACTTTGCTATTCTATCTCTGTCTCCCATTTCCCTGCCTTATCTCAATTTAGACAACACCCTGAATGGAATTCCTTGGTTCAATATACAGTGACTTTTATGAAGTAAAGAAATTCATTCGGTGGACGCGCCACAGTTTTGTCGTTTCATAGCCCGATTGGGCAAGCTCTTCATTTTCAAAAGTGTAAGTCAATGGTCATAATTTAGAAACCAATACTGGCATCAACCTTGCATATTAGTAATTACCCCTTTACAATATTTTCTTATGGCGGAAGAGCTGCGCAGGATACTCAAGATGGTTGAAGAAGGGAGGATCTCAGCCGAGGAGGCCGAGAGATTAATCCGTGCCCTGCAAGATACTCGGTTAGCACCACGGGAGGTAAAGACAAAGGTTCAAACCCCACGTACCTTTGAGGACAGCTTAGAAAAGGCGATCTCCAACTTCGTCCAATCCATACTCAACAGCGTTTTCAATACGGTTGGCCGCCAGTTATCCACTGCCCTGGGAGAAGAAAATGTAGGTGAAGTTTTCAAAGGCTTCGGTAAATGGGAAAACTTACCTGAAAACGCCTACGGCATAAACGTACTTGATGGGGACGTGCACATAAACACCTCACCCGACTCCCACCTTCCCCCTGGCCAATACTCCGAGAAGGAATTAACCCTTCCTGAAAATGCCGATGTGTTCGTAGCCGTTGTAGATGGGAACATATCCTTAGATGGGAATTTTTCTGATATACGGATCCACATAGTGGATGGAAACATGCGGCTAAAGGGTCATTTTGAAACCCTATCGTTGAATATTGTGGATGGTGACGCACACGTTCACACCGACCTTAACGACCTGTGCGTAGATGTAAATCAGATAGATGGCAAAACGGTGGCAGAGCCAGGTTATCGTTTAGAAGGTACAAAGTTGATATACGGTGAGGGTAAAAGAAAAGTCCGTGGTACTATAGTAAGCGGAGATCTCTACATCCATCCCCTTTAAAATAGGCAGTATGTGGATACTGCTTGTAGCAACAGGTGATAGTGTGGTTTTTGAAAGGAGTTTTCGCATACATCCTCGGTACAACAAGAGTTTTTCACTGGAGGTTCCCGCTGATAAGGTTCTGATCCTGGAGGTAAAGAACGCTCCTGTAGGCAGCTTTTCAGTGGTTCTCTTCGACGATAAAGGTTTCAAGTACTTTCAGAGGGATGGTGATTCCAGCTGGAGCATGCATACCGTGGAAGACAGCACCTTCACCTGTTATCTAAACCGGTCAGGAACTCTACACTTCGTTATATGGAACAACTCCTATGAAGAAAGGTGGATAGCTCCCACGGTTCGTGTAAGATTAAAGGAAGGTACCGATTCAACACGATGTTTTCAACTGGAATAATTTCAGATCGGAAACGTTAAGCGAACCGTTGTAAAACCTCGTTTATCCTTTCGGCTGTTGCCTTCCATGAAAATCTTTTAATTCGCTCAAATCCCTTTTTTACATATTTTTCGCGCTCGCTCTCCAATCTACCTACCGCCTCCACCCAAGAATCGGGATCATCTTTCACCGCATATAGGATGGCATCTCCCCCGGCTTCGGCTACGGCATCAGTCCCGATAACCGGACATCCCACCGCCATAGCTTCCAAAACCGGCAGGCCAAAGCCCTCATATTGGGATGGAAATACCAAAGCAAAAGCTCTAGCGTACAGAAAAGGGAGTTCCTCCCGTGGTACGTAACCGTGTATCTCTAATTGGGAAGTCACTCCCAGTTCGTTGGCTAAAGCCAAAAGTTCCTTACCATAGGATTCCGACGTACCAACCACTATCAACCTGTACCTCGGGAGTTTCAGAAGAGCTTTTAGAACTACCTCGGCGTTTTTATACCTATATCTGGCTCCCACCATGAGAAGATAGGGCCTGTCAGTGTCAGGAAAGACGCCGGGTATGGGATGGTACAGCTGTGAATCGTAGGAGGGATAAGCTACGGTAACCTTATCCGGCCCAACTTTGAAGAATTCCAAAATATCCGCTTTGGATCTTTCAGAAACAGTAATGATATGCTGCACCCTTCCTATGAAGGGTTTAAGGAAGAACAGGTATAACCACCTCTGTTCTCTGTACTTATCGGGTATGAGTATGGGTTGAAGGTCGTGTATCGTTATTATCTGGGGCCCATTCCAAAACAAAGATATGGAGTGGTAAGTTCTATAAAGAGTGCTTTTACCCCGTAAAGTTTGAATATATAAAAGTCTCCGTAAAGCAGCCCATTTTCCAAATTCAGGAGATACATTTGTAGGAGCTTTCAAGAAGTGTTTAGCTTTAAAAAGTTCAGGTGTGTGGGTCAGAACGACAATATCTTCGCGGATTTTAAGAAGTTCCCTTAAAACATTTATGGTATATACACCGATACCAAGAGGTCGATTGTCAGCTATAAGGGCGTCGGCCAGTATCATACCTTGAACCCTCCCCGTACTATCATAACGCCAAATAGAGCCATGAACAGGCTCAAGAAAAATACGATCATACCGATAGAGCGAGCGTAATATCTATATCGGCGATACTCTGGGGAGTTGGGAGCTTCATCACCTAAATGAGTAGCTCTGGGACCTACCCAAAAGTCATGGATGGCTTGTAGAATGAGAATTAGGGTATAGAAGCTTAACTTAAGCGCTATCAACCGACCCGTAGGTCCTTTATAAGTCTCCAGCTTAAGAAGATCGTACCATTCTATCCCTCTTACGTGGAGCTGATAAAGGCCTGTTATAAAGAATACGCTCAAGGCTCCCCAACCGAGACGACTAAAATTTACGCCCGTGTCGTTTATCAAGCGATGGTAAAAGCGGAGATACTCCGGCTTACGTATAGCCGGCAATAGGACAAACGAAAGAAAAAGCATACCCCCTATCCAGAAAGTGGCCAACAAGACATGAGTATAGACCGAGAGTATATAAAGCCACTTCACGTGGCGGCTATTTTACAGGAGCCACCGAAAACTTCGTGGGCAACGCTTATACACGTCTGCTACTTTAGTGTCTTTTTCATGATCATCGTTGTGGTGAGGCATGAACGTGCCGGAGTATCCCTTATACCCTCTTGCTTTAATCCTGACTTCATTTTTGCGAGCATTCCATAGTTTAAAATTTCGAAGTGAGGTTTGCCGGTTTTACTTGGAGGCTAAATACCCTCACAGTGAAACCAATTCATGTACTGTCATTTTCCGTTTCTTCAAAGAAACGAAGTAATAGGAAGCGGGATAGCGGGAACTCTTTCCTATGCGAAGAAGTGCTGTCTCTCCGCACTACCCGATAAAAGAAATCAAATGCCCAACAAACGGTGATTTTTACGGAGCAAAAGATTATAACACAAGGGTAAAATACGGTTTCGGGATGTCCAGAATAGTGATGGTTATAATGCGAATTTGAAGCATTTTTCCTATCCTTTTGATAAAGTTCCCCATTCAACAAACGATGACCTTAAATGAGTATTTTTAATGATTTAAGGCGATAAAAAGACCCTCAGCTTCTGCACACAGGACACCATTTTTATCGTACAGGTAGGCCAGAGCGAATATCTTCCTACCATCCCGTCTATCGACTCTACCACACACCCTATATGGACTTCCAGGTTTGACAGGAGCATCGTACTCTATGCTTATCCTCTTGGCCAAAAACTTTCTTTCCTGAAGCGCAACCGCCATACCCATAGCTTCGGCCAGAACAGATGCGACGATCCCCCCATGGACTATCCCCTCAAAACCTACCAGGTTTTCCGTAGGTTGGAAGGGCGAACACACCCAGCCATCCTCATTGGAGAAATCCAACCCTATCTCGGAATTTTCACCGCATACGAAACACCTATCGTGTTCCGGTATCTTCATCTTTTACCCTCCTTATGCGTTCATATATGCGTTTTTTTATTCGGCTGGCTATCAACATATTTCTGTAACCCTCCTCAGCCGGGACTACAACCTCCCTCTTACCACGAACCGCCTCCAAAAAGGCTGACAACTCAAGAGTTATAGCGTCTTTACCAGTATCAACCGGGGGAAAATACGGTATAAGTTCGTTCCCCACCTTCTGAACCATATCTACTCGCTTCCTATAGAGATCAACCGAGAGATAACGATCCATAACGAAGATGCGGAACTTTCGCATCTTCTCCAAGGAGACCCGGCTAGCAGTGAGATTTGCCACCGCGCCAGAGGGAAATTCAAGACGCACGTTTGCTATATCTATATCCCCTGTGACTACCGGTATCCCTACAGCACTTATCATCTCTGGCTCTTCACCCATTAGCGAGAGCGTTAGGTCGATATCGTGGATCATTAGATCTAATATAACGTCCACATCGGTTCCACGTGGGTTATACGCACTCATTCGTACGCTCTCAATGAAGAAAACCCTTCCAACTATATAATCTTTAGCCGCGAGAAAAGCCGGATTGAATCTCTCAACGTGACCTACCTGAACCTTAACCCCTCTTTCCCGTGAAAGATGGACGATCTCTGCCGCTGTCTTAAGGGAGTCAGTGAGAGGTTTTTCAACGAAGACATGTCTATTGGATAGGATGCAGCTTTTTGCTATAGTGTAGTGGGCCGTAGTAGGAGCTGCTACCACCACGGCTTCCACCTCCTCTATGAGATCTTCTAACGATGGGAAGGAAAGTATACCGTACTCCTCGGCTACGGATTTACCCTTTTGGGTATCTATATCATATATTCCTACTAGATTGGCCAGAGGAATCTCCTTTAAACGTTTCACATGAAGAGAACCCAAATATCCAACCCCTACCACACCCACCTTTACGGGGTTAGAAAAAAACAAACGGGGACGACGGGATTTGAACCCGCGACCTCCGGCGTGACAGGCCGGCGTTCTAACCGGGCTGAACTACG
>JAADCS010000070.1 GCA_013154295.1 Thermotogae bacterium | reverse complement strand
CCGAGCATCCTCACGGCCAGCCCAAAAGCGGCCGTCGTCTTTCCCTTCCCGTTGCCGGTGTAGATGTGCACCAGGCCGAGCTTATCCTTCCCTCTCATACCAGATCCCTCATAAGGATTAAATCTCAATCCATGTCGGAAGTTTATATCTTGTTTCTGGAATTCCTACCAACTTCTTTTGTGAATATTTTCTAGACTTTATCAAGAATTCCACTCGAAATACTGGATTGTCCTCAGTTGAAAGCATAAGAAAGCGAGGCTCATTTTTAAATGCATATCTAATGTTATGTTTAGATTTCCCGGCTTGAAGAATCTTATCCTTATATAAGGGATATAACTGACCATTTGGCATTGAAATTAACAAGACACTATATATCTCCCGTGAGGCATGTTTGTGAAGTATGTAAATAAAATATGTCAAAGTTGGCTTATAGTATATTCTCCTTTCCCTCCTAAAGGTTTTTGAATAGTAGTAAGCCCTTAATCTAGGAATAACCTCAGGATTATATTTGTTTACTGGATACGACGTCTGGTTCGACTCAACGACAACTTTCCCAATATAATCTCCCCAATTAGATGAAGATATTGTTTTAATGTCAATGTGAATGAATGCATCAAAAGTCTCATACATTAGATCGGCACCAATAGGAGAAGAGTTTGGATGTTTCATCACATGGGCAAATACGTGATGAAATATTCTCTCTGCTCCAGTATCCAGATCAGAAGGTTTTGTTCCCTTTTTCTTAGTTGACATAAATTGAGCATACCAATCCGATAATATATTCAACCGGGAATTTAGCCCTTCCAGAATTTCATCGTGATTATCCAAAAATGCATACCTTATTCGTTTAAGGTGTGTGTGCTCTAACACCTCCAATTCCCTTGAGGACAAAATACTAGCTTTCATAATCCCTCCTCCTTAAGCATTTTTACATACACTGAGGGAGGAACATAGAGCTTCATCAAATATACTTTAAGCTTTTCTCCATCAATGTTCTCTATAAAATCCCCGGGATTTCTACCTTTAACAGAGGCCTTTACAGTCTGGAACTTCAAGGCAGTTCTTTGTAATGCCCTGAGGAAGTTATCCTCTTCAATTTCAAGTGCTTTCATCAGCAACGGGATATCCTCTGGTATCGGAGTCGAACCCCCAAAGTCCTTTCTGAACCAGTGTCCAACAGTGTGAGTGTAGCCAGAGGGCATGCGCTCCACTATAGCCCTTATTGTTAGACTTTTCTTTTTTCTCAAAAGCGTTAGATATTGAGCAACAGCCGGCTGATCAACACGATAAAGTCGCATCTTCGTGAAGTATTCTCCAAGGACTGTTTTTCTAGCCCCAGGGGAAGCCCCCCAGTTTATTCTCTCAAGCTCAAGGAATTTACTCTTGGTACCTCGCCTTTTCTCTTCAAACTTTTCTAGTTCAATGTTCTCACCGACATTGTAGTTCATTTCTTCCATCATTCTCACGGCCTCAATGACCTCATCGGGTTCCTTTATCTTTGGAACAGACTCAAGATTCTCCCAAAGGATAAGTCCGCATTTTGGACAAACGTTTTCTCCAACAGGATCATAGGGTTCTTCTAACTCAACCCCACACATAGGACACAAAAACTTTAATCCTTCCATTACAAACTCGTCCTGCTCAGGATGAAGCACAAACTCCACTGAGACTGTCCCATCCCACCTGACAATAACAACCTTAGGAAAGCCGTCCTTATAACGCCTGAGTATTTTAACGATTCTACCTTCCCTAGTCTTTTTCCCAGATATATCCCTTACCTTCATACCTACAAAATTTTCTTTCAACCAATCACGAATTTCTCTAGTTTTCGGCTTGACTCTTATGCGATCAAGGTAGAACTTATATGGGACTTTGGTAGTATCTCTAGCGAACATAAAAATAGGGTACCAAGAAGTGCCTCTCGAAACAATAATCATGTTCCTAAGGACATAACCCTCGTAGAATATTGAATGAACATAGTAGAGATCTTCAAGTGTCCAGTTACGAACACCAAAGAAGTATAGTGCATCTTCACGGTGAAAAGTTCTAAACCCTTCGGTGGTGATACCCTTTAGAGCTGAGAGAAACTCAGTTGAGTCATCAGCGATAAATACCTCACCATGCCTATCTGTAAGGATTTCCTTAGGGGGAACTTCCGGAAGCCTTTTTTCTATTACTGGTGACCATTCATAATGAATATCCCTAACCTCCACCACCTTCTTAATTCCCGACCTTCTTTGGATTATTTTTACAAATTCCTCTCCTTTTTCTATCATAACTGCATAGACTTTCTTGGGAACGACTCCACCTCTCATACGCCTCACTACTGCAGCAACTGTACCCGTACCTCCAAATGGATCTAAGACTAGATCACCGTCTATGAGCTTCACGCGATTCAGCATACTCTCGACTAGTTTTTCAGGGAAAACTGCAGTATGTTTCCATGGGGTTTGCTGTAGTGGTATCTTCACCACAGTTCCCTTTCTTATATAAGCATTCTCTTTGTTTTTAACGAAGACAAGAACTGGTTCATAGGTGTTTGTAAACCTGTCTTTCACAGATGACGGCATATGGTTCGGCTTATACCAAATTATTACATCCTCCAAGCGCCATCCATCGTGGAGCATATGAAATGCGAGTCTATAGGGAATCTGGAGAAGATGGGATTTACCATATCGGTGGAGGTATTTATCACCCACATTAAGGAAAAATACGCCATCCTCTGTTAATTTTTCCCTAAGTTTTGAATAAACCTTCACAAGTCTGCCAACATACTCCTCAGGTGTTTTCTCTTGACCTATTTGGCCCTCAAATCCATAATCCCTTTGTTTCCAATAAGGTGGGGAAGTTATTGCAACCTTAATAGAGTTGTCTTCAAGTTCATTCAAAGCAGCATACACATCCCCATGAAGGATTACATCTTCCATCTCACAACACCCTCTAATTAGGACTCAAAGATGCCCAAGTCTTTGAAACTATCCCCAAGTACAAAGAGTACGAAACAAGGCTCTCGATTATGCGGAACAACCCTTCATCTTTTGTAATAGTAGTACTAATAAAGAACGTCATGCTCCCGAAATAGCCTAAATTCGTATCAATCACGAGATTGAATATCCAAGTAGAACTCACGAATAGAGAAACAGGGATAGATAAGATGTCTTTCTCAAACATTTCAACATTAAGAGGACCAAAACTACCCATAGCCATTAATTCCACCCCATTTTACTTTAGATTTAACAAATTCAACTTTAAAATGTTTAGGATAGGGGATCTGGGGCCAGGGCCGGGATTTGAACCCGGGCTAGGGGATCCACAGTCCCCTGTGCTAACCAGGCTACACCACCCTGGCCATTTCCAGCTAAACCTTTTGGGTTAGCTTTATAAAGTTTTCGACAAAAAGCGGCAAAGAAGAAAGCTGAAACCTTATACGTTCCATAAATCGGATTTGAGGGGAAATCAGGCGTCGAGAAGTCTTCAGGGGGCAGCGTCATGAAAGCCAAGCGCGAGGCACTCAAAGACCTCTTCACGGCGATGAGGGAAGGCAAAGTTGACGGGGACATAATTGACCTCCTCCTTCTCATAAACTCGATAGATGGCGTTTACACGACCAGTTCGTGCTCCGGGAGGATAGGTATAATCGAGGAGCCGGCCCTCGGTGCCAAGCCGCTTTCACGGTGGCTGGTCAAGGTTCACCGTGAGATGGGGTTTGGAGAGGCTAAGGAGGCACTTTCGCGGGCCAGGGAAGGCCTGATATTCCTCAAGAGCCAGCCCCCTATTTTTCACATCGTCGCTGAGGACGTTGAGAGGGCCAAAAAGCTCCACGAGCTCGGCCTTGCCAGCGGCTTCAAGTACACGACATTCAAGGTCATATCAAACCGCTACCTCGTTGAGATAAACGCCACTGAGTACCTCACCGCTCCCCTCGGAAAGGACGGGAAAGTGCTTGTTAGCGACGACTACCTCCGCTTCGCCCTCGGGATTGGCAACTCAATGTTGCGGAGGAGCAAGGGCAGGCTTCCACGGCTGAGGAAGAACTTCGAGAAGCTCAGGGAGGAGCTCGGCGAGGACGGACTCTTCTATGAGTTAGCTGGGGAGTTCGGGATAAAAGAGAGATGGGAACTACCCTAGCGCATCTCGTTCCATTCTCTGTTCCCGTATCTCTCCTCTATCAGCCTCTCAGCAAGCTCAAGCTCGTAATCGGTCAGCTCGCCCTCCTCGAGCTCAAAGGCGTTGAAGAAGTGCTCCCTCAACAGCTCGTAGGCCTCGCACCGGCTCAGCTTTATCCCCTCGCGCTCCAGGGTTGTTACGCGCTCCCAGATGCTTGAGACGCCCTTATCGGCCAGCTTCGCCTTGGAGACCCTCAGCACCTTTCCGAGCACCTCAAGGCGCGTGGAGTACATGAAGGTGCCGTGCTGTAAAATAACCCCTTTCCTCCTCGTTTGAGCGGAGCCGCTGATTTTCTTTCCGTTGGCGACGATGTCGTTGAGGCCGGAGAAGCCGGCGTCGAGGCCGAGGCTTTTGAGGGCATCAACGAGCGGACCCGCTAAATAGCGGTAGCTCGTTTCCACGTTCCTCAATGTGGGGTGGAGGTTCTCGCCGGCGACAACGGAGTAGGTTATCTCGCCGAATTCGTCGTGGAAGACGCTTCCACCGCCGGTTATCCGCCTGACGACTGGAATTCCAAGGTGCTTGGCCTCCTCGAGGTTGACGTCGTGGACAACGCTCTGAAAGCGGCCTATCGTCACGGAGCTCGGCGAGAAGGCGTAGAGTCTCACCGTGTCCGGAACCTTTCCCTCGACCC
Organism: Thermotogae bacterium; assembly: GCA_013154295.1. GTDB lineage: Bacteria > Hydrothermota > Hydrothermia > LBFQ01 > LBFQ01 > JAADCS01. The sequence continues at coordinate 169 of JAADCS010000070.1, read as the reverse complement.
TCGCCAGCATTATCGCCTCGTCTATCGCCATCTGAACCTCGGGCCTGGCAACGATAAGCGGGATGAACCTCATGGCACCACCAGGGTTAAAAGCTCGGACTCCCTTTTAAGTCCAGCGATGATGATGCCCAAGCCCTGCTGAGGGTGATGAGAGCGGTCACCACTGAGC
>JAADCS010000010.1 GCA_013154295.1 Thermotogae bacterium | reverse complement strand
ACTCCGCGGTTGAATACGTGGATGCTACGATCGGTATCCAGGCTGACACTGCCAACTCCACCAACAACTTCTTCCTTCAGTACGTATATGATGGCGTGCCTGCCACCCACGTTCCCGACAGCGGTACGGTTATACTCTTCACCCGTGTGATCACCGATGTGGCCGAGGCTCCTTCGGAGACTGGTTCCCTGAAGGTGATAGGTCGCACGGTACTTGCCAAAGATGGGGTTATATACGATGCCAGCGGCCGCAAGGTGGGTGAGGTTCGTGGTCGTTATTTGCTACCTTCTCCCGGCATATACTTCGTAAGAACCGAAGGCAGAACTTACCGTATCCTAGTGCGCTAATTGTCACACATTTCTTTCACCGATGGGGGGCCTTTCAACCCCCCATTTTTTTTAAGCACGAGTCTATGGAGCTTTTGAGGTAAGGGATGAGTTGGAAGATACTTATACCCGGTGATACGTGGTCATGCTCAAGCCGAACCACACACGCCTTCATGCCTATACGATCTTCCATTTTTTGGGTTGAAAAGACAATATCGGGCCTCTTGCTCAATATATCCTCTGTGCTAACGGGAACGTAACCCTTGAGGTTCCTAAACAGATTCTCACCTCCGAACATGGACACTATGCTTGCGATATAGGTATCTCCACCGGCTACGAAGACGGGTTTTGAGGAAAGCTCCACGTAGAAGGTAAATTTACCCACCGGCTTTATAGATGAGATCAACCTTTTAACGGAGTCAGCCAACCTTTGGGCCTCCTCTTTTCTATTGACAAGTTTTCCCAAGTTTTCAACCTCATAGATCAATTCATCAGGACTTTCTGGTGAAAAATCGTAAGTTTCAATGTTTAACTCCTTTAACCTACTCTTCACCCTACGATGCATCGGCAGCACTATGATTACCACATCGGGTTTCAAAGCCACTATCCTTTCATAATCCGGGTTTACGAGGTCTCCCACCACATCTACCCCCTTAACCTTGGAGTAGGTACTTACACCTACCAGTTTATCTTTAGCCCCTAACCGTACTATTATCTCGTCCGCGCTTGGGGCCAGGGAGACTATACCTCCCCGCTGGGATGGCTGACACGAGAGAATCGCGACGAATAGGATAGCCGTATAGGTACGCATGGAAGAATTCTACGCTCTTACAATAATCCGCATGAGGGAGGAGTTTGATAGACTTGAGGATGCACTGAAGGATCTACGTGAGGGAAAACCCATAATCGTAGTAGATGATCCTAAGAGGGAAAATGAGGGCGATTTTGTTGCTGCTTCCTCAAAAATAACGCCACAGGTAATAAACCTCATGGCCAAGAGAGGAGGAGGACTTATATGTGTTACCATGACCGAAGATAGGTTCAAAGAACTGGAGTTGGAACTTCCTATAACCAACACTTCCCACTACGGAACCCCCTTCGGGATACCCATAGATGCTAAGGATACTGGTACGGGGGCTTCGGCCTACGATAGGGCCCTGACAGCCCGGTGGGTGGCCGATCCCACCAAGAGTAAGGATGATTTTGTGAAACCGGGTCATCTTTATACTCTTCGTGCTACTCCTGGTGGTGTTCTCAAAAGAGCCGGTCATACCGAGGCCAGTGTTGATCTGGTAAGGATGGCGGGCCTTTACCCTTCGGCGGTTATATGTGAGATTTTGGATGAAGACGGATCTATGGCCCGTCTCCCACGCCTGATGGCGCTGGCTAAGGAGCTGGATTTGCGAATAATCTCAATAGGCCAGATAATAGAACACCGACTTCGCAAAGAAAAGCTGATCAAACGTATCTGGCAAGGTAACATGGAAACCCCCTACGGGGACTTTCAAGCGGTCGTTTATAGAGAGAAGCTATCTCCGAACACCCACATAGTGTTGATAAAGGAGCCTCTAAAGGAGGAAGTTTTGGTTAGGGTACAATCTCACTGCGTCGCTGGAAACGTATTCCGTTCCACAGGATGCGCTTGTGGTGAGAGTCTTGAAAAGAGCCTAAAGTTGATAGCCAGGGAAGGAGGGATATTCGTGTATATTCGCAGGACCTCACCGCCAGAATATCCATTTTTTCACTTGATGGGAGTGAGCACGGAGGATGATGGTACTTTGAGAGAATACGGCATAGGCATGCAGATACTTAAGGATTTGGGTGTAAAGAAGGCCATACTTCTAACCGGTAGAGAAAAGGTCCTACCCGGCTACGAGGGGTTCGGTATAGAAATAAAATGGAAGAAACTTTAAGTGAAGTAGTGCTTATCTGGAGCGTGTGAGGAATATCGTTGGTGGTTTCACTTGGAGGCTGTTCGGCCGCAAAGTGAAACCGAAGAATCGGCGATTAGGATAGGCGAAGAGTTTTCCCATGCGAAAGGATGCCATCCTTCTACACTCAAACTACGTTTTTTCGTCCGCTTGTGGACATCGTTTCGGTGAGACAGTTTATTCTCAAAGCCCCCGATCTTTCCGGCAACAGGTGCCCGATGCCAAGGGGTTTGCATTCCTGCCCATTAGAGGACCTTTGTGGAACGTCTTTGCAACAACATACGAAACCGGCAGAAATGCCGCAAAGTGCAGGGTTTGGTGTCCCCAGGAGCGAGCGGTTTTCCACTTTTGTGGGATGTGAATTGTATTGAATGCAGGCCAGATGATATAAGCGTACTTTTAAAAAGTGTAGTAGTTTTCGATGCAATTTTGATGGGATACCCTTTAAGGTTTTTTCCTTCCCAAGTTTTCCCATGCCTCCGCCGTCCAGGGCATCTTCTGTCGGAAGATCTCACTTATCCGTAGGGCATACTGCCTTATTTCCCATTGTGCGTCTTCCCCCATTCTCAAACGTAAGAAGTTCATCAAACTCCTAGCGTTTACGGTCCAATAGAACTGGGTGTAGATTCCGACGGGCAGAACTACCCTGGCCAATTCCCTGGCTACACCCCTCTCTAAGAGCTTCCTATAGATGGCGTAGGCAGTACCGTAGGCCTCCTTTATGTTACGTATAAGGGCATCCTCGTCTTGAAAATCTACGAATTCGCTGGCCTGTTTGTTCCCTTTTAAGCCCTTGCGTAGCTTATGGGGGATGTAGAACTCATCCTTCACCTGTGTATATCTTTGGCTTATCTCATTGTAGGAGGCTATACGGTGACGAAACCATTCACGGGCCACAAATATGGGCGCTTTAACGTGGAACTTAAATACGGCATGTTCAAAGGGGGTACCGTGTTCGTGTTTCATTAGATAGTTTATGAGCCGTCTGTCCTTCTCCGGCGTCTTCAAACCTTGACCCACCGAGACCCTTGCCGCCTGAACCACAGCCCTATCTCCTCCCAAAAACTCCACAAGGCGCACAAATCCCTTATCTAAAACGTTGTAAGCTCCGCAGTGCGGACAAGGTTGTGCATCCACCTCTCTACCGCAAGAGTTGCAAACCATAGGGTAATTATATAGGTGCAATCGAATACGGTACCCTCGTTCTCTCCTTGTATAATAGTCGCTTGAAAGGGCCCCTGTTTTGGACGCTCTCTTCTCGTATTAGCATTCAGGTGTTCGCCCTCCTGAGAACCGTAATTTTGGCTCGCATACTCACTCCTTATGACTTCGGTGTAGCCACGTCGGCCTTCATTGCTTACCAGATGTTGGATATGATGACCTTCACGGGTTTTACCACAGCCCTAACCGCTTATAAAGGAGACTTCAGGAGGGGTTATCCGACGCTCTGGTGGAGTAGCGTACTTAGGGGTCTTATTTTAGCTTTTCTGCTCTACCTATCGGCCGATCTCATCGGTGCTTTTTTTAACGATAGGAACGTGGGCTACACGGCACGAATAGTTGCTTTGGCTTTCATACCTTACTCTCTGGTAAACCCGGTCCTCATAGTGGAGGCTACACGGTTCTTCCGATTTGAGAGGATCTTCGTGGTCGAGTTTGCCGAGGCTCTCATGTACTTTGTGGGAGCCTTCAGTTTTTCGTTTATCTTTAGAGACTACAGAGCCTTAGTGTTCGGATTTGTGGTCGCCGGGGTGACCAAGTTTATCTTTTCGTATCTGATGCGTCCCTATCTTCCTCCACTATCCTTCAGTTTCAAATGGCTCAAACGTATGTTCTCCTTTGGTATATGGGTGAATTTTACCTTCGTAATAAATTTCCTTCTCATGTATTTGGACCGTACTGTAGTGGGTAAATTCGCCGGTCAAACCGTTTTAGGTTACTATTCCAACGCTCAACGCTTTGCCTTCATGGCTCCTCCTCAGATAACCTCAATGCTTTCAAGAGTCCTTTTCCCCTATTTCGTATCCGCCAATGACGAGGAGACCGAAATGGCTTATGGGATATACTTGCGCACGGTTCTTCTTATAGCTTCCCTATTCTTCGCTCCGATGTTCTTCTGGAACCACGGCCTCGTTAACCTACTCCTGGGTCCAGGATGGGAACCTGCAGCTGATATACTAAGACCCCTCTCCGTTGCAGGCCTTTTGGCCATGCTGTCCAACACCATAAGTCCCTTATCGCAGGGTAAGGGGAAACCCAACTTAGACGTTCTGCGCCTTTCGGTCATCCCGGTAGTTTTCGTGTTATTCGCTCTCCTCCATCTAAGAGATGGTGTCTGGATAGCGTGGAGCTTAAGTCTAGGTTATGCGGCTTCTCTACCTTTAAGTTTCTTCGGTGCGTACATTTGTGGTGTTTCCATTTCCTCCATACTGCTTCCTCTACTTCCCATAGCATCGGCTTTCATTTTCTCCTCTTTGGCTTATTCCTTCTACCCTCTCCTATCAGTCCTGTTCATGCCGCTTTTAACCTTGGTGGGGGAGCTACTACTCTACAGGTCGATAGGAGCCTTGGAACTTCTTCGTCTTAAAGTTAGACGACGCCCTTAAAATATCGTCCGTTTTCTTAGGCCGGGATGGCGGAATCGGTAGACGCAGGGGATTTAAAATCCCCCGGGGTAATCCCCGTGTGGGTTCGAGTCCCACTCCCGGCACTTGTT
>JAADCS010000128.1 GCA_013154295.1 Thermotogae bacterium | reverse complement strand
AGGAGGTTCTAAAGCGACTTCTGTATAAACTCATAACGTGGGTTGAGATAGAGAAGGGAATGGGGGAAATCCTCCCCGCCCCCTTTGACGTTATCTTAGGGGAGAGGGTGGTAGTACAGCCGGACATAGTCTTCATAGCGAAGGAGAACCTGAAGAACGTTAAGGGAGGGAGGCTCTTCGGCCCTCCTGACTTGGTGGTGGAGATAGTCTCGCCCCAGACTGTTAGGAGGGATACCTTCGTGAAGAAGAGGCTGTATGCGGAGGCAGGGGTGAAGGAGTACTGGATAGTCTATCCGGAAGAGAGGGCTATAGAGGTGTGGGTTTTGAAGGATGGGAAATATGAGCTTCACAGCGTAGCGGAGGGAGAGGGGAAGGTGAGGAGTGAGGTTCTGAAGGGATTGGAGGTGGATGTGAAAGAGGTGTTCAAGCAGTATGTATAGTACCACCTTTGGTTAAAAAGGCATATCGTTTTCAACTTCCTCAATGCTTTCATCTTCCTCCGTCCAGTCGACGAACTTCATATAGTCCCTATAAAAATGCAACTTCACCGTACCTTGACTTCCTTGTCGATTTTTTGCCACCTCTACCTCTACCAGAGTCTCGTCGGCCTCTTTATCATACTGCCCAGGCCGGTAGAGCAAAAGGATTATATCCGCATCTTGCTCCAAAGCTCCTGATTCCCTCAAATCCGCCATCGTGGGTTTTTTGTCGGCTCTCTTTTCTACCTCACGACTAACCTGGGATATTCCAACTATGGCTACACCTAATTCTCCAGCCAGTATCTTTAAACTACGGGAGATCTTAGCCAACTCCTCCGCACGGGTCATGTTGCGGCCACGTCCTCCTCTTAGATCCATGAGTTGAAGATAATCTATAGAAATCATCCGCACACCGTACTCCTGAACCACCATTCGGGCTTTACTGCGAATCTCAAATATATCTATGCCATGGGTTACATCTATATAAAACGGCATCTCCATCATACGGTCGACTGCCTCGGCTATCCGAGGTAGATCCTTAGTTTTTATATTCCCTTCCCTTAAAACATGCATAGGTATGTTGCTCTCCAGAGCTAAGAGACGCATAGCCAAAGATTCGGCAGTCATCTCCAGCGAGAACATAGCGGTGGGGATACCCTCAAGAGCCATATTGCGGTGAATGTTCAAAACGAAAGCAGTTTTCCCTACCGAAGGTCTTGCCGCTACGATTACCCACTCGCCAGGTCTAAAACCCCCCGTTATAGCGTCTAAACGCGAAAATCCAGTTAATACGGCTTCAGGAGGTAATTTCCCACTCAACTTATCCTCAAGACGATTTAAAAGATTCATAGCCACCTGACCAACGGGGACCCATTGGGCTGATTTCAGTGTGCGCATCCTTATATCAAAAATCTCCTTTTCTGCTCGGTCCAAGATAGTGTCCGCATCCAACTCATCTTCGTAGGCTAAGCGTATAGTTTCGGAGAAGGTGTTGATTATCCCACGTTTTATGGATTTATCCCGTAGGATACGAAGATGTTGTTCGAACAGGGCAGGAGATATAGATCCTCTTATACGATCAAATATCTCAGCCAGATACGGGAGTCCTCCCACTTTATCTATGAGATTGCGTTTTTTAAGATATTCCAGCAACAGAGCACCATCTACAGCTGGCGTTTCGGCGTAGAGATTTCTCATCGCGGCGAATAGAATCCTGTGCCTTGGGTCGTAGAAGTCTTCCTCCGTCAGTTCAACTATGGCACGGGCCAAAAGATCGGGTTTATAGAGACACGCTGAAAGTACCGACATCTCTGCATCTAAGTTGTGGGGAAGCTTTACCTCCTGCATGGATTCACGATTCTAAAGTGGCGGTTAAGCTTCTTTTAAATTTTTAATCTTATCCAACAGATCTCTCGTGGGGATCTCCTCCTTCGATCCCTCCCACAGATCCCAAAGCTCCACCTTCTTATCCTTCCATCCCCTTCCGACCACCACCCTTATAGGCACACCTATAAGATCTGCATCCTTGAACTTCACCCCAGCCCGTTCTTCGCGATCGTCCCACAGAACTTCATAACCAGCTCCTGTTAGAAGGTTGTAGACCTCTTCACCCCCACCTACGAGATCTATCACATGGATGTCAAAGGGGGCTATACTCTTAGGCCACAGTACCGAGTTTTCGGTACCGTAGAGTTCGGCGGCACTTACCATTATCCTTCCAGGACCTATTCCATAAGACCCCATTATCACTGGTTTTCTCTGCCCATCTCTATCCGTAAAGAAAACTCCCATGCTTTCGCTGTATCGTGTACCCAATTTGAAAATATGGCCTACCTCTATAGCGTTCTTTATACTTAGAGGAGAACCGCACACAGGGCAAAGATCACCCCCGGTAGCGTATCTTACATCTTCCCAACGGACCTTACCTAAGTCCTTTACCTGTACCCCCACCACGTGGTAGTCTTTCTTGCCGGCGCCCACGACAAAACCTTTGAGGTTTCGGACCGCCAGATCCCCAACCTTTGGCAGATCCACGTTTAGAGGTCCCACGAACCCTACTTCCACTCCTAAGAGGTCCTTTACCTCCTCAGCCGTAGCTAAACGGGGATTCTTGAGGATTTTGGCCAACTTCTCCTCATTGACCTCATGATCTCCCCTGACTAACACCAAAACGGGCCCGTCATCCGTCATATAAACCAAAGATTTAACTAAGAACTTAGGATCCACTCCTAAGAACGCCGACACCTCGTCGATGCTTTTGACGTTGGGGGTATGGATCTCCTTCTTCTCCTTAAAGTTAGACTCATACACGCTCTGTGGTGGGAGAGCAGGCGCGACCTCTACGTTGGCTGCATATCCACAATTCTCACAGATGGTCAAGCGGTCCTCACCCGCCTCGGATATGACCATAAACTCCTCACTTTCCTTACCTCCCATTAAACCCGAAGATGCCTTCACGTGTACGAACTTTAGACCGCAGCGGCTGAATATCTTCCTATAAGCTTCCCGATGCTTGGAGTAGGACTCATCCAAACCTTCCCACGTAGCATCCAAACTATACGAATCCTTCATTATAAACTCTCTAACTCTCAAGAGACCTCCACGAGGTCGTGGCTCATCTCTAAACTTTGTTTGCAGCTGGTACCAGATTTGAGGCAGATCCTTATAGGAGTGAATGGTGTTTCGAGCTATCTCCGATATTATCTCCTCATGAGTAGGAGCCAAAGCATACTCTCTCCCTTTGCGATCCTTAAGGCGGAACATATCATCGCCGAAACTCTCCCATCTTCCGGATTCTTCCCAAAGGAAAGAAGGTGTCAAGGAGGACATGAAGATTTCCTGCGCTCCTATACGATCCATCTCCTCCCTGATTATTCGCATTATGCGGACAAGTATTCTCCATCCCAAGGGTAGGAAGATATAAACACCGCTTGTAAGCTGCCGGACGTATCCACCTCTAACCAGAAGACGGTGACTTTTGGTCTCCGCATCCGCTGGAGGTTCCCTGTAGGTTTTTATTAGGGACTTACTCTGCCGCATAGCTTGAATTCTACCCCCGACGTTCAATTTAGATACTCTTTGACCATGGTGAATATGTGGTCGGCGAAGGGTAAGGATGCGGTAAAGGCTGGCGAAACTGCGTTCAAGATGTGAACGCTCCTTTCGGCTTTCTCCACTACGAAATCCATGATTAACTCTTTACTTTTCCAGTCTATCAACTGTGCCCTTATACCTACTCTATCGCTTTTCTTAAGGTCGGAAACCTTCAGATCCTCCACCATCCATCGGCAACTCTCATAGAACCATCGTAAAACATACTTACGGGGCTCTCTTAGGGCCACGTACTTAAAAAGTGGGTTCGTTAAAAGCAGGATGCTATCTTGTAGTAGAATCTTTGGAGCTTCAAAGTCTATACCTCTCAAGAGGCCGTAATGCTCACGACCGAAAGCGGGTATAGCTGTAGGTCCCACTATCACCTCTCCGGACGGGGTGTGGGTAAAATGAACGCCCAAAAAAGGGCTCTTCGGATGGGGAACCGGATAGACGTTTCCCAAGACTTTAACATCTTTAAGCCTTCTGTAGGTTCCTTTAAAGGGTACTATCCGATAGTTAAAACCGACCCCCCAAAAATGGGCAAGGCGATCGGCGTAGACGCCGGCGGCATTTATAAACAGTTTGTAGGACACATTCCCAACCGTGGTTTTGACTTTATCCGAAGACACCCTGCCCAAACACCTGACACCCAACATCACCCTAACCCTTCCAGTCGAAAGGACATCCTCGGCTAGAGCCTCCATAACCTGTTGTGGATTTATGACAGCCGTGTTAGGGGAGAAAATGGCCCTTTCGTAAGTTTTGGCCTGTGGTTCCACATCCTTCAGTTCTACTTCGTCTATTAGAAAAACCTTGGCTCCATTTCTTCGCGCTCGATCGTAAAGGCGTAGGAGACGTTCCAGATCCTCCTCATCCTTGGCTACTATTACCTTACCGTGTTCGTTTATGGGCAAACCTTTCTCCTTAACGAATTCTCTCATCCGTCGGTTTCCCTCTATGGAAAATCTGGCCTTCAGGCTGTCGGGGGCGTAGTATATACCAGCGTGAAGAACACCACTGTTCCTACCGGAGGCGTGCAAACCGAAATCCTCCTCCTTTTCTATGAGGAGTACATCCATTCCCTCCTTAGCTAGCCGACGGGCTACAGTTAAACCCACAACACCACCACCACATATAACCACTTGAGATCCCACGTGTCTCACTTTTTAATATACGGCCGCAACACTCACCATCCGATAATGCAGATGCAACAGAGATCTCTTTAGACTTTCAGGAAGGTTTCAGCGAAGTAGTTTAAAAGACCCTGTGAAATTGAGGAACCGTGCCTTTCAGGGTGCCACTGGACGGCGAGTATGCGTAGAGGTTTTGACACGAAAGCTTCAACGAGTCCATCCTCAGCTATGGCTAAGACGCGAAGGTTTAAAAGATTCTTAGGTGATTCTTTCAAACCTTGATGGTGAGCGCTATTCACTTCGCCGGAATCCGAAAAGATTTTGGAGAAATCCTCGTAAAACTTGACACCATGAAAGGCATCTCCGTCCTTGGTCTTGTGTAGTTCTCCCTTAAAGCCAGCTCTATCTAAATCCTGGTAAAGTTTCCCACCCCCAAAGACGGTTAAAAGTTGAAAACCCCGACATATACCGAATATAGCCTTTCCTTCCTTTATAGCCCTTCCCACCAGAGTCAGTTCCATACGATCTCGACTTTCATTTATCTCAAGTAAATCCGGGTAGGCTATTTCCTCACCGTAGAAACGTGGGTGAACATCCTCTCCACCGGCAAGGACCAAAACGTCAAAATGGGGGAGGTGGGCATCATCGGGCGTTACCACGTCCACCTCCCCCAACGCAGAGAAGTAGCGTATGTAGTTTTTGGCCTTTTCCCTTTTACCAGCCGTTACGAGTATCCTCATAAAACCTTTACAACGCGTACCCTCTTACCTATACGCACCAGGACCACCCCTCCCGATGGGATCCTTATCTCCCTCTTACCTATAACTAAGCCAGAGAACAGGCGCTGTGACCTACCCTCCTTAGTGTAGAGGAGAACTTCTACAAGATCACCTTTAGCCCTCACCGATAGGATCCTTCCGAAGAGTCTCACATCGTCGTCGTTAGGCATCTCGGACACGGAGACAGCCGCAAACATGGTGTCGGTGAAAGAGTAAACGTTGTCGCCAGCAGCGGTCCCATCACCATCGGCAGCGTTCCCGACGGCGTAAATGATTATGGGACCGGAGTAGGTGGCCGGAGGCTGATACCTAAACACGAAGGCAAAGCTGTCGCTGGAGTAAGGGGCGTTATCGTGAGAAGCGTAGCCGGATGAGGAAACCCGGGTGTTGGGGCCGACTGCGGTGAAGGTTCCCACCACGTTACCTGACGTGTCCTTGGCAACCATTTGACATCCGAATCGGGATGCCGTACCGTCGAAGACCACCAGGGTAAGCTCGTAGGTGGAATCGGGGTAGTAAAGATCCGGAATCCCTAACACCCTAACGTATCCAGGACCGGAATCCAAAGTGCCGCTGTGACAGACCGTGCAATACCTGTTGGAGGGAGGATCTCCCGCATATCCATCCGGAGGACTTGGAGAATATGCTATTATCCACAGCATGCTGCTATTATAAAGGGGATTCGGTAGCCGCTTTATAATAAAGTCCATGCTTGCGATTTTTGTTGCTGGCAATATAGTTCTTAAGGAGATGTTTGAAGGAAAACGGTTCTTGGCACCCGTTTTCATGTTAGAATCTCCCACCGAGAGAGGGAAGTTTTACATCGTCCAACAGATGGGTCTCGTTCGCCTGGTAGATAGTTCCAATGGAAAGATCAAGGGTGTATTTGACATGCGCAAGAAGGTAACGTTCAAAGGCGAGATGGGGCTTTTGAGTATGGTTCTCCATCCGGCGTTTCCCAAAAAACCTTACGTCTACATATACTACATTGACCGCAATATGAACTCGGTACTGTCGGAGTTCCGTTTTTCCGGCGGTCGTATACTCCCTAACTCCGAGCGGGTGCTTCTAAAGTTCAAGCAACCTTATTCGAATCATAACGGTGGCCAGCTTCTCTTTGGACCTGACGGCTTTCTCTATTTGGGTTTAGGAGATGGGGGATGGGCCGGTGATCCTCACAACAACGCTCAAGACACGACCACCCTTTTGGGGGCACTCCTTAGGATAGACGTAAACACGCGAAGTGAAGGAAAACCTTACGGAATACCCCCTGATAACCCCTTTTCCAAGAGTAAAACTTGCAAAAGCGGTTGCCCTGAAATTTACGCTTGGGGGTTGAGAAACCCTTGGAGGTTCTCATTCGATCGGGAGCGGGGAACTTTATGGTTGGCGGATGTGGGGCAGGACAAGTGGGAGGAGATAGACACCGTCTTCAGTGGGGGAAACTACGGTTGGAGATGCTATGAAGGTAACCATCCTTATAACACCGAGGGATGTGGTCCAAGGGAGCGGTACGTTTTTCCTATACACGAATACGGTCACGGCGACGGCAACTGCTCTATAACTGGTGGATACGTCTACAGAGGCAAGCGGATTCCCGATCTATACGGAGCTTATATCTTCGGTGATTTCTGTTCAGGACGGATATGGACCCTCCGTAGGAACGACCATGGTTACAAAGTGGAGTTGCTCTTGGATACGGATCTCATGATACCTTCATTTGCCGAGGATAGGGAAGGCGAAATTTACGTTCTGGACTACCGAAGCGGTAAGATATACAGATTAGAGTTATCGGATTAGATGCATGCGATATAGGGCATCGACGAAACTTAAAAGTACGCCCCATAGAAGAAAGGTGAGGAAAAATTGCAATAACCTTTTCTCGCGAGCGAATTCGTAGGCAGTCCAGAAAAAACCTATGGCTAGGATGAAGACCTGGGTTACAAGCATGATAGCGAAGAAAGAGGAACTTTTGAAACTGACCGCATTCGTTATCGCTCCAAAGGCCAGTCCTATACTCAAGGGTAAAAGCAAATTACTTTTAAGAGGCGGTTTTTTTAGAAGTTTGGTTACCATCGCATAGATAGGAAAGAAGGTGATGGAAACAGATGCTAATATTAGGGCCGGTTTGACAAGTTCCGGATCTATAAGGGCAAAGCTCAAAGAATACAGTACCAAAAGCAAGGTAAAGAAGATCTCGTGTCGGTAGCTAAACATCTCTCAGATAACCGTTGGCGAACTCCTTGGGCGATAGGGGACGGGCTTTACCTACCACTTTCAAGCTCAAGATTTGAACGGATCCATCTGAGCATCCCAATAGGAGGGCATCTTTACCCTTTTCGTAGTGGAGTTGTCCCACGTGTAGGCTCGTATCCTCCTCGTACGGTCGTGCCCGCAGTAGTTTCAACTGAAGAGGACGGGATGGTCTCTCCCACACGAACCTTGCACCCGGAATCGGGGACAGTCCGTTTATCCTGCCCACGGTTCTCATCACACCCTCTTGGGGGCGTATAAACTCATCCTCTGAACGAAGACGGGGAGCGTAAGAAGGCTTCCCCCTTTGGGGTATGGGCCTTATGGATCCTTCCATCAAAAGGTGGGCAGCTTCATGGAGCAACTGACCACCTAAACGGGCGAATTTGGGCAAAACTTCACCTTTGATGCTATTGCAAGGGTCTATTTCAATGCGCTCTTGAAGAAGTATACCACCGGAATCCACCTTTTCCTCCATCACGAAGACGCTAACTCCGGTTATACGCTCGCAATTGAAGAAAGCGTACTCTATGGGAGCGGCTCCCCTGTAACGGGGTAGAAGAGACGGATGCATACCTATGGGTGCGATCTTTGGAACTTGCAGGAGGGATTTTCTAAGTATTGCCCCAAAATCTGCCAAAAATATAAAGTCAATATCCAAGGACTGTAGAAAAATAATAAAATCTTTCAAATTGGGTGATAAAGGTGTCTCAACTCTAAGTCCTAACCTCCTCGCCTCTGCCTTTACAGGGGTCGGTGAGAGCTTGCGCCGGCGTCCCTTAGGTTTATCGGGCCTACTTACCACCAAAAGGGGTTTTTCATGCTTTACGAGCTCCAGCAGGGTCAGTCGCCCCAATTCCCCACTTCCGAAGAAAACGTACCTCACAGGTGACCATTCTAAACCCGCTTATTTCCTAAAGGCAGCTATAAAAAATCCCTCCGTATGGGTGCGATGTGGGTAAAATCTTTTGGTGCCATGGATGGCACCCTCTATCTCTCCTATCCCTAAGGAAGGGATGGGTTCCAATGTTGCTCCGCTGTGAGTGATGAACCTCTCAACTACGTTTTCGTTCTCCTCGTAGGTCACAGTGCACGTGGAATATATCAACCGGCCTCCGGGCTTCAGCATCTCCCAACCGGCAAGAAGGAGACGATATTGAACACGAGTGTAGGCTTTTACATCCTTCGGTGACCACCACAGGGCCACCTCTGGATTCTTATGGAGGGTACCGGCCGAAGAGCACGGAACATCTACCAACACGTAATCGTAGAATTCCCTGTAGAATCGGGCTAACCTTTCCCCCTTGCTTATACTAACAACTACGTTGAGACAACCCATGCGCTCCACGTTGTTTACCAAGGCGCGAACGCGGTCGGTGGAGGCATCGTTTGCGAACACCATCCCCGTGTTTTTCATCAGGGCGCTCAAAAGAGTAGTCTTGGAACCGGGAGCGGCCGCTATGTCCAAAACGTAGGAGTGAGGAGCGGGATTTAAAAGGTGGGCCGGTAGCATGGAGGCGAGATCCTGAACGTAATAGTATCCAAGGAAGTGTTCCAACGTCTTCCCCATCTCCGAGGGGTAGTGCAACACCCGGAAGGCGTAGGGGAGTACGGTGTCTTCCAGAACGAATCCTCTATTCTCAAGACGTTCCCTAAGTCTCTCCGGAGATACGCGAAGAGTATTGGCACGGATGTAAGGTCTATAGTTGGGTAAAGTTATGTAATCCAGATACTCCTCAAACTCATCCTGCAAAACCTCCCGCAAGGCCGACCACAGACTCCTATTCCTTTGGATGTACTCCCTTCTTATAGGCAAGGATCCATTATAACCCCGCCATTAACCGTTCCTGCGCCCGAATATACCCCGACCTATACGCAGAACGTTGGCACCTTCTAAAAGAGCGTACTTCCAATCTTCAGTCATTCCAGCCGACACCTTCGGTAGATCGTTTCTCTCGGCTATCTTTCTTAAGAGAGCGAAGGCTCTGCGGCTCTTTCTTTCCTCCACAGGGTAAGGTCCCACCGTCATAACTCCCACCAAACGTAGATTGGGGAGATGGCGTACGTATTCTATGAGTTCGTCGGCCTCCTCGGGTTTGACACCGTGTTTTTGGGGCTCCCCGGAGGTGTTGATCTCAACGAAGACCTCTATGGGTTCCTCAACACGTTTGGATAAGGCCAGGGCCAACTCCTTCCTATCTACACTCTGGACGACTTTGAAGAGCTTAACTGCCTTAGATACCTTGTTTCTTTGCAAATGTCCGACCATATGCCAGACTATATCCTCTTTCAGAAGAGGGATCTTAACCGCAGCCTCCTGGATACGGTTCTCACCGAAATGCCTACAACCTTCCGCATAGACCTCCTCTATACGTTTCGTATTCACCCCTTTGCTTATGGCAACAATAAGAACCTCATCTCTTCTTCCTATCCCGTCCAAAAACTCTAAGACTTCCTCTCTGAACCGCCTGTAACCTTTCACACGATATTCTACGACCGATTCACCACAGGTATCTCACGTTCAAGAACGCTCCTCTACCCGGTAGGGGATAGCTTTTGGGATTTAGAGTGGCATAAGCCACTGAATTCAGGAGGTTGTTTATCCCCACAGAAAAGTTCAAGCGGCCGTACTTCACCTTTGCCTCTAAACCCAACAGTAGGTAAGAGGGTCGTGGCTTTTCCACATCTGCCACTTCTGCAATGGCTGGTTGATACTTCCCTTTCAAGGAGAGGGTGAATATATCTACCCTTTTGCCTATCTTGAAATGTGCGTACGAGGGTGGCACTCTTATTCCGGCTCTACCTCCGAGTTTGGTGTAGGTTACCTCAAGGTTATACCCCTTCCACGTCCATTTCCCTCTAAATTCCACTCCAAAAACGTTTGTCTTTCCGGGAAGATTTATGTAAGTGAATATGGTATCACCTTCAAAGGAGAGGGTGTCAGCTGCGGCCAGCTCTATGTAATTGTATATCAGGCTGTTGAAAATAACGATCTCAGCGAAGGACGCGCCCGAGCTCCATCTCAAACTTAGATCTCCGCCCAAACTCTCCTCCGGCTTGAGGTTAGGGTTTCCCAAAAGGAAACCGCGGGGATGGGGGGAATAGGAGTCGGTTTCACTCAAAGTGGGAAAACGGTAAGCTCTTTCCACGTTCATAGAAAGGGACCAATCCTTTAGAGAGTATCTGAAACCCACATGTAGGGCTGGAGCCAATTTCAACTTCGGCGAGTTGGATGCGGTGTAGAAACCCAACCTCGCACCATAGCTCAAAAGTACATCGCTTCTACTCATCTCTCCGAAAGCAAACATTCCCAGGTCGTGTGAGTATCCATCGTCTATTTCATCGTACGCCTTCATGTTATTTTCAAACACTACGGATTTAACCCCAAGGCGTCCAAAGTAAGAGAGACCCAGATGCAGATGCTTCAGATCGTATTGGAATCTTACGTTCAGATCTCGACCTGTACGTAGATTCTCCTTGACAGTTGCATCCTTTACTTTGCGCAAGAGAACGCCGTAGCCATGATAACCAACCGATATATACCGACCCGAAAACGATAGAAAGATATGATCTATGCGTGGATAATATACACTCCCGGAGTAGGCTCTGTGGAAATCTACGACCGAGAAGAAGGCACCTTTTAAGCTATACCCTCGTTTTCTCCATTCAACTATGGAAGCGAACTTACGATTGGAGGATGGGGAACGCAAGGCCCCCCTACCCCAAAGGCCACTGGAGATCAAGGTGTCGGGGAAAGTATAGTTTCCTTCAGAGGAAGAGGCTACACCCACATACAGCGAATCCAAGGGTGTATGGGCCAGGTAAAGGGAAAAAGAGCGTGGGTTGCTTTTCAAAGATAAGGATACTTCGTTTGGATCACCCACTCCCTTGAGCAGGTAGATGACGGTCCCACCTATGGCATCGGAACCGAATGGGGTACCACCGCCTTCGGCTACCTCTACAGCTCTCACGATGGACGTGGGAGCGAAGAAAAGAGAGGGCCCTATCTCCCTTTCCGTACTCAAACGAATGGCGTCTACTATAACCAGCGTTCTAAAGAAGGCCAACCCCCTCACCGCCGGAACGGAAGCCGTTGGATCCTTACCCACGAAAAAAACCCCTGGAACCTGCTCTAAAAGATCGTCCGGCCGTAGAAAGAAAGTACTGGGAAACAGTATCTCCTCCCTCCCTATGGCCCTAGTCGGTCTGGTGGAGATGTTTTCACCTATACTCTTTTCCACCACCACTTCCGGAAGTACGTATTTCACAGGTTCCAGGAATATTTTCACATCTCTATGGTTACAGGAAACTACCAAGGAGGTGTCTCTAAAACCGGTACGTTTAAGATAAAGCGTATCTCCGTCCTCCATCTGTAGAAGGGCCACACCTTGAGCGTCGGTGTAGGTAGAGCCCTTACCCCACTTCACAAAGGTGTTGGGTAAGGTTAAAAGCCGCACCTCACAACTGGTCAGAGTTAAAATCCACACGGGGCTATTATAAGGAGGCCCTCTAACCTAATTCGCCCTTCAGATGTTCGTAGGCTCTTTTCACCTCCTCAACCGACGCCTCATCCTCTAAGGTGGTTACATCCCCCAGGGGGGCACCCAAGAAGACGGCACGCAAAAGACGACGCATTATCTTGCCGGAACGCGTCTTGGGGAGTTTAGAAACGAAGACCACATCCTTGGGTACGGCTATGGGACTTAATATCTCTCTAACCGTGTTTTTGATCTCTTTAGCCAGCTCTTCGCTAGGCTCGTAGCCCACCTTCAGCACCACGAAGGCTACGGGAACCTCCCCCTTTACCTCATCCGGGATTCCCACTACGGCAGCCTCGCTTACGGCCTCATGTTCAACTATGGCCGATTCTATCTCATAGGTCCCAAGGCGATGTCCAGCCACGTTCATAACCTCGTCCGCCCTACCCAGGACCCATACGTAGCTGTCCCCATCCCTTATAGCATAGTCTCCCGTGTAAAACCTCTGGGGAAACCTCTCCCAATAGGTTTTCAGGTATCTTTCGTCGTCCCCCCAGATACTCAAGGGCATGCCAGGCCACGGTGAGTTTATAACTAAGTAACCTCTTTCGCCTTCGGAAGCTTCGGAGCCGTCGGGACGTAACACCGAGACGCTCACGCCGGGTATAGGATAGCCGTTGGTGCCTGGTTTGAGGGGAACGAGTTTCCAACCCGGTGTGTGAGAGATCATCACACCACCGGTTTCCGTCATCCACCACGTGGAACCCACGGGGCAGCGTTCGCGGCCCACCTTCTTGTAATACCACCACCATGCTTCGGGATTTATGGGCTCACCTACCGAGTGAAGGATCCTCAAGGAGGACAGATCGTATTTGAGCACGTATTCGTCGCCGTACCTCATCAGGAGCCTTATAGCCGTGGGAGAGGTATAGAATATGCTCACGCCGTATCTTTCAACTATGGACCACCAGATACCAGGATCGGGCCAGTTGGGGACACCTTCATACATAACGCTGGTTAAACCCTTCATGAAGGGACCGAAAACGATATAGGAATGGCCCGTTATCCATCCTATATCGGCGGCACACCAATAGACGTCCTCCTCTTTCGCATCAAACACCCAATCCATCGTGGAGTTGAGCAAGACGGCGTATCCACCGGTATCGTGGATTATCCCCTTGGGTTTCCCGGTGGTTCCGGACGTGTAAAGTATAAAGAGAGGATGATGAGATTCCACCGCAACCGGCTCAACATAGACCGAGTGGGGTACCTCCTTTAAAAACTCATCCGCCAGGATGTCTCCTTCGGTCTTGATCCAAACCCTTTTAAGCCTCTCAAATACTAAAATGCCCTCAACCGGCGCCATCTGGGTGGCTCTACGTACGTTTTCTTGAAGCGATATCCTTTTGCCCCTCCGATAGGAGCCATCGGCCGTTATCAAATATCTCGCACCGCTATCTTTTATGCGTTCCGCTAGGGCATTGGCCGAGAAACCGGAGAACACTACCGAGAAAATCGCACCTATGCGTGCCAGCGCTAACATCACGGCGGGAAGTTCGGGAATCATGGGCATGTATATAGCCACCCTGTCTCCCTTTTTGATGCCCCACTTAGTTGAGAAGGCATAGGCCAAACGATTAACGAGACGATGATACTGGCCGTAAGTAAGAACCCTTTCACTTCCATCTTCACCCAACCAGAAGAGGGCTACCTTATGTTTTCGGTTCTCCATGTGTCTGTCTAGGGTAAGGTAGGACATGTTTAGCTTGCCGTTGGAAAACCATCTATAAAAAGGATGATCTCCCTCCAAAGCTACGGTGGGATCCTCATACCAATCTATCTTCCGAGCTTCGGAAAGCCAAAATTCCGGCGTTAAGGTTTTGGCGTGTTCTTTAAGATACTCCTCCGGAGGAACGAACTTCCATCCATCAACCTTCACATATTCTTCAAAAGGCAAAGCTGTTGCCATAACATCGGAATTTTACGGATGGGATGCTGGATACTCTTTAAAATTTTTGCTAACCGTTCAATTGCTGCTAATCAGTAAACCCAAAATTCGGGAATTAGTGCATTACGCTTTGCCGTAACCCCTTCGGAATTCCACCGCATTTAACGCTTTAAAATTCAGCTTCGCTCGGAAGCCGATCGGTCTGTACTCTTTCACCACATAAACGTTCTTTTCGTGTGCAAAATGATTACAAGTATGTACAAATGACCCGAAACCAATGAATATGGTCTCACTGTGAGGCTGATTAGCCGCAGAGTGAAACCGAAGAGACTTTAATACAAAGGTTCATGGTTACGAAAAGTAGAAGAAACGGCGAAAGGGAGCTATCCTTTTCGGGTTCCTTTCGGGTTTATAATAACATACTATGCGATGGATTTTCGCCGTAGCTTTGGGAACACTTCTGGTAGCTTGCGGAAGCAACAGCGGCAAGGCCACCGACCACTCCGGCACGTGGGAAACCGGTTTTGGAAACCTCCAGCTGACACAAGTGGGGGATTCCTTAAAAGGGGAATTCGTCGGCGGGAATAGTGGGAAGTTCTTGGGAGTCATAAGGAACGATACGATCTTCTTCACCATAAAGGACGCCTCCTTCTCCTCCGAAGAGTTAGAAGGTTTCGCGCAGATACGTAGCGCCAAAACCATGAAAGGCAAATATCGGCCCAAGGGTACCAAAGTTTGGGAGGGTACCTTTTACATGATGAAGAGATGAACGAAGAACTTCTCGGTTACTGCGTTGGCATTTTGAAACCTAATGAGGTTATATTTACCAGTTTTACACCACCCAGGATGGGTGAGTTTGTTCTTATCCGCTACCTGGATGGCAAAACCGAGAGTGATGTTTTGGGAATGGTATCCTATATAGAACGGTTTGATAGATTCCTTCCAGAGGATAACAACCCAGAACACGTTGAATCCATACGACGTATATATCGCATTCAGGGGATGTTCCGTTCAAGGGTCTCTCTTTTGGGGAGAATAAGAGGGGATACCTTGGAGAGGCTCAAATACCCTCCCATGCCTGGAGCGGCGGTCTATCGAGCACCTGCGGAAATACTCCTTAAGATCTTTGGATCCCACTCGGAAAGAACCCATGCCAAAATAGGTAAACTTCTAACGTCCTCCGAGGTGGATGTAGGGATAGATATAAACCAGGTAGTATCCCGTCATCTGGCCATATTGGCCGTAACGGGTGGGGGTAAATCTAACGCCGTAGCCGTTCTGTTAGAGGAGATAGCTAAGCGTAAAGGAACAGTATTGGTGGTAGATGTGCATGGAGAGTACCTGGGTTCCACCTTCAAAGGACCCGATGGAACCAACGTCACCAACACCATAGATGTAGAGATAGATCTGGCGGCTCTTTCGGCCGGTGACATAGCAGCTATGTGCGGTATAGACTTCGACAGGAGTAGCCGTCAATATTACGTGATGATGGAGTTGGTCGACTGCGTTAAAAATAAAAGACGGCAAAAGACCACTTTTAATCCGGAAAACGTTGATCTTTTCTCGCAAGACGCCGATCCGAATCCTCCCTTCATAGACGATCTCATAGGGACGCTTAGGAGCATGATAGGCATCAAGAGAAGCAGAGGTAACAGAGGTAACGGTAACGACTCCGATTCGGAGGATCCATGCGATTTCCTTGAAACCACCAAAACGGATGAACTGATAGGAACCTACATAAGGTTAGTCAACTTAAAAAACAAGATAGGGGATAAGATCAGGGATAACGTCCTACCCATAGTTGATAGAATAGGAAGATTCGGTGTGGGCAAAATAAACGTGCTTGACTTGAGGGGGTTGGATTACGATGCCATGGATGTGATGATTTCTCACATCCTATTGAACCTTTTAAACGAACGGAAGAAGTACGTACAGGAGGGAGAAGGGAAGGTGAAGGTTCCGGTTGTGGTAGTGATAGAGGAGGCCCATATCTTTGCGCCCAAGGGTACATCTACCAAGACCAAATATGCCCTTTCCAAGGTTGCCAGGGAAGCTCGGAAGTTCGGTTTGGGGTTGGTTCTGGTCAGTCAGAGACCTAAAGGCTTGGATGAGAACGTTCTTTCACAGATGAACAACTGGATCATTCTGCGCATAGTTGAGCCGGAAGACCAGAAACACGTACAACGGGCCTCTGAAACTTTAAGTGCGGATCTTTTGCAGTATCTTCCCTCGTTAAATCCTGGTGAAGCCGTTCTTATAGGCCCTTTTGTTAAAGTTCCCCTGTTGGTAAAGATTCGTCTATCCAAGGTCCGAAGCGGTGGTCACGATATAGACGCCATATCCGAGTGGGAAAGGTTTTCCATGTAAGTGTTGAAGAGGGAACTCGTACCTTTCTATTTGGGGTTACTGCTCGCAGCGATCGGTCTGATCGCTCTTCTCCCCGATTGGGGGCTGGTTTTGAGGCAGGTGTTGTACAATGTGGTGGGTATAGGTCTGTTCTTTTACGTGGGCCGTTTCAACGTTCGTATTTTGATCGAAAATTCTAAGATATTGTACCTTCTGACGCTGTTATTGCTGATCCTGGTCTTGTTTTTTGGGGGAGGCGCTGGAGTTAGAAGATGGTTCAGTTTAGGTTTTATTAACCTTCAGCCCTCCGAATTGGCCAAGGTAACCGTGCCTGTATTTCTAATGTCCTTAGATGGGACTTTAAAACGTCTCCTTTTTGGTCTCCTACCATGGGGCTTGATACTCATAGAACCAGACCTTGCCACGAGTAGTGTTATCTTGATTTTAACGCTGTATGTGGTGTTCATAACGGCAAAGGATTTGAAGTTCGTTCTTCTTCTCTTCTCTCTACTTCTAACACCTCTCGTTGCCTTTTCTAAAACTCTGTTTATGGGTTTCGTAGGAGTTTTGGTAGTTGCTTTCGGCGTCCTTAGGGCATCCCTCGGCTGGGTGGTGGGAACCTTAATTTTGGTGGTGATCATAGGTTTATCTACACCTATCCTTTGGAGTAAGGGACTCAAAGAGTACCAAAGGAGGAGAATTTTGGCTTTGGTTGATCCACGTAAGGGTGGGGAGGTCCTCTGGCAAACCTATCAATCCCGTATAGCTCTTGCCAACGCCGGCCCCTTCGGTAAGGGAGTGAATGGAGCTACCCAAAAGAACTACGGTTTCCTTCCGGCCGCTCATACCGATTTTGCTTTTACATCTATAGTGGAAGTTAGTGGCTATGTGGTCGGATTTTTGACTCTGATTCTCCTGTTTGCGCTTCCCTTTTCGCTTGTATATCTCTCTATCTCTCCGGACTCGTACTTACGCATGGTAGCATCAACTGCTGGTGTTTTTTTCCTCTATCAAACCACTGTAAATCTACTTTCGGTTTTAGGTTATCTTCCAATAGCAGGAATACCGTTACCTTTTATAACTTACGGTGGTAGCCATCTGCTTACAGAATGGATATGGTTAGGTCTAGTATGGAGTGCCTACCGGTGGAGAGTTGAAACTTAAAAAAAGGGGGCCGTACGGCCCCCTACAAGTCCTTTCAAGCGTTCTTTACCACTTGATCCAGCCGAGGCCTTTGACCTTATCTTGGACGTAGATCTTAATGGTGCTTTCGTAAGGTCCGGTGCCACTGGTAGGTCCGAGTTCTACCACACCGAAGTAATCACTGGTGTTTATGCTGCCGTCTTTGTCTATGTCAAACCATACGAAGTACTTGCTGTTGCCAGATACGTTGTGATTGTCACTGTAGCGGTCGGTGCTGTTGGGGGCCAAGTACTCGGTGCTAACGTCGGCGAAATAGGAATGCACACGACCGTATTCAAAGGAGCTCTGGTGTATATCTTTGAGATAAAGATCGGTGGCGGAACCGCCGTTGTAGAAGACAAAGTAAGCGGCATCCTTCGTGGTATCTACGCCGGCTTGGTTAGTAGTCTTGGCATAGATAGTGTCACCGAAACCTACCTCTACCCAGGAGTGATGAGTAGTGTCCGGATCATCGTGGGTATAGATGGCGCCGAGATCGCTAACCCAAGGGGTGAGATCTACAGTATCCTTACCGCCACCAACGGCCTCTATAACGACGTAAGAGTAAACACCCTCGGAGCCTTGAAGGATATAGTGGGTAGAGTCAATCTCGGCTATCTTGGTTTCCTCACCGTAGATGATGTAGCTGGAAGCGTTCTCAACCGGTTCCCATGTGAGTTCAAGATCGCTACCGTTGTTGGTAGCGGTAGGCACCACACTGGGAGTGCCGACATCCTTGCCGCAACCGGCAAAAAGCAACGCTCCTGCGAAGAGAAGTACGCCTATCCTTTTCATGACGAAAATATTCTAAGGCTGTAACACGGAACGTGTGCATATAAACTTTCTCATATAAGACAGTGGAATGAAGTGGGATTAATCACTCCCATGTATGGAAGGGGCATTTCGGGATTAAAGAACGTAATATCATTTCGCTGAGACTAGGAGCGATTAGTGCAGAGATTTGCGGCATAGGAGGAGTCTCCATTCACCACGATCACTATTAGCTTCGTCCTTTGGGGAAATGTGGGAAGTAATGGTATTGTGCTGGTTTCACTGTGAGGGTATTTAGCCTCCAAGTGAAACCATTCACCGGAATGATAGCGGTGTGGGTACCCTCATCTCCAATGTGCGATCATCCGTTTAGATTTTGCTCTTCTTGTGAGAACCTTTAACTAACCAACGCCATAGAGCTTCAAAGCCGACGTAAAGACCGAGAAGGAAAAGTGCAACAGCGAAGATAACAGCCACGTAGTTGGGGGAAGAGGAAGTCAAAAAAACTTTTATCTGATAAGCTAAGGCGGAGAGGGTTATGACCAGCATGAAGAGGCCGGGGAGCAAGGTAAGCAAAGGGTTCCTACTAAGACTCATGAGAAAACCGGTGATCACCAGGAGAGCCAACGCCGCCAGAAGTTGGTTGGCTGCCCCGAAGACAGTCCATAGCTTTCCAGCTTGACCTCCCAAGATTATCAGGATAGCCACACCCACGACTATGGCCGAAGATAGGTACATGTTTCTAACTTTGAAAAGTTCCTCCGTTACGTAGCGAGCTATACGGGTAGCTGTGTCCAGCGTAGTTAGAATGAAAGCGTTGAGAACGAGTATGGCGAAGTAACCACCGTAGTCTCCCAAGAAGGGGGTGATGTTAGAAACGCCCCGTCCGAAGGTCCCTATAGGGTTCTTCAGGTCTAAACCGGAGGTAAGGGAACCAACCGCCACCACGACCAAGAGGGCCAAAGCTCCCTCCATAAGCATACCACCGTATCCGATACGTTTGGCATACCTTTCCGAGGGGAGTTGCTTGGCTGTGGTGCCAGAGGCTATAAGGGAGTGAAAACCGGATATGGCACCGCAGGCGATGGTGACGAAGAGGAAGGGAACGAAGGGAAAGGGGGCCGGAGACTCCTTCAGAAGTGGGGGAAGGTGCATGGTCCTACCGGAGATCAACGCACCGATTAACATCAGAACCATACCGCCTATGAGAAGGTACGCTGATAGGTAATCCCTTGGTTGAAGTAAATACTGAACGGGCATAAGGGAGGCTATGTATGCATAAACAAAGAGAACGACCATCCAGATGGCGTAGGAAGCTTTTATAGGTATCACCTCACCCAAGGGAATCAAAAGAAGCATAAGTAGGACTGCTGTTAGGGTAGATAGGACCATGTTGAGACCGAGCCTGTAAGTCATGAAACCGAAGATTAGGGCTACTGGAATGAGTCCAAGGGAAGGCCAAACTATGTGGGGGTCTTTAACGTAGGAATTGGCAGCGTAGTGGGCAAAAACGGCCACTATCAGCACTAAGGCGAACCACACGAAAATGGAAAAGACGATCCTGGCTCTTTCGGATATGTACTTGCGGGAATTTTCAGAAATGCTCTTAGCATCGTTTCTTAAGGAGACAACGAGAGAGCCTAAATCGTGCACCCCACCCAAGAAGACACTTCCGAGTAGGATCCATAGGAGGGCAGGGAGCCATCCCCAGTACATCAGGGCCAAGGTAGGGCCTACTATCGGGCCGGCACCGGCTATGGAGGCGAAATGATGACCGAAGAGGACAAGCCAGTTTCTGGCGGGGACGAAATCTTTACCATCGTAAAGTTTCTGTGCGGGAGTTTTCCTGTTAGGATCCACTCCAAAAAGCCAAACTGCAAACGAGCCATAAGATACATAGCCTATCAACAGAATCCCCAAACCCACAGCCACTATCAACGGGATGGGAATATTAGCCATGGTTGCATTTTATACTTGAACTGTAGGTGAGCCGTGAAGCGCTTGGTGTCGTGTCTTAACGTGATGTGGGGGACACCTCGTTAAAAGAGTTAAAGAGTTAAGAGAGCACATAGAAAAAGAAATAAACGGCTGTTATGAGTTTTTTATTTTCATGCCCCTATTCTCACCTGAAATATGGGTGGGGTAGAGGCTTTTTGTGATCCCTGTTTTATTCCTGTTCAACGTTAAATTACTCTATTGGCCAAGCTTGTGGCACGATGAGTACGTAGCTGTCGTTAATACTCTCTAGCCTCATTTGCGTCCCTCACATAAACAACGAACACCCATAAGATAGAAGGCTATGGCAAAAAAAGATAGTCAAAGAGAGCAGAGAAGAG
>JAADCS010000110.1 GCA_013154295.1 Thermotogae bacterium | reverse complement strand
AGGGAACCTATCCTAAACCTCCCCTTTCCCCTGATGTAGAACACCAAGTACTTGCCCCAGTCCAACAGGTCAGGGGGGTAGTCGTAGAGATCACTCCCCATCTCAGGCATAAAAAGTCTTGTCTTCCACCCTCTATCGTAGTACTTCCATTTGCCCTTGAGGTGTAGAGGTTTGTAGCCGTCCAAGATCTTCCACTCTCCCTTAGGTGTGGGGATGCTGTCGCTAACGGGCAGGGTGTCAAAGTTTGCTATTTCCCATCCCCCGTACTCGTACTTCACAACCCCCCAAGCCTTTAGGAGGCTGTCCAACATCCTGCTCTCGTCAAGTTGGGCAAAGACAAAATAGAATAACATTAGGCAAAATTATACGGCAGAGATGGGAAGGATGAGAAAAAAGCGAGGCCGGTTTTGATGATGCTCTTTCGCTCTATAAAAGTCCCCGATTGGCGGGCATTTGTTTCTCCATCAGGCACTACAGGAATTTGGAGAATAAAAGGATAGCATTTTTTTCGCACGGGAAGGAATCCCCGCCATCCCGCCCCCTATTGCCTTATTTCTTTGGAGAGACGAGGAAATGGCCGTACATGAATTGGTTTCACTGTGAGGCTAATTGGCCTCCAAGTGAAACCACCGAATGATCTCTTCTCTAGTCCCTTTTCACCTCCGTCGATGCAGTATCCTTGACCAGTTTGCTATCCTGAAGAGCCTTTTAGACAACATCATAGACCCAAAGGTTAAGGTGAAGTTTTCATCAAGACAACCCCTTTGTTCCTCCTTCCAGAACTCCTAGTTTCTCACCCATATCCTATGGATCAAAAAGGTAACTATTGCGAAGATGATGTTAGCCCACCATATACCTAACTCCGGTGGCACCACGCCTCTCTTGCCTAAATCCTCTCCACTGATAAGAAGGACGTAGTAAAGTATAAAGACGAAAAAAGATATACCGAAAGCAGGTCCGAAACCTCCTCTCTTAACAATGAAGCCGATATAGGCAGCAAGGAAAACGAAAATAATACTAGCTACTGGCATGGCAAACTTTTTATGTACTTCAACTAATAGGGAATTCATACGACGTTGCAACCCCTTATCCTTTCCTTTGGTTTCCCTCCACCGCTCTTCAACCTCACGTTTTTCCTTGAGGAGCATGCCTACGCTTTTCTCTCTGTCCGACCTCCATTTCCTCTGGCGACGGATGAGTTCATCGTTGAGGGGGATTTGGAGCCGATACTCCGTGAAGGAGACTCTCCGATAGTTACCCTCTCGACGGTTATACTCATGTATCTCACCGCCGTGTAGAACGAAATTCAACCTCCTCCGTTGATCTATAAACATAATACCATCCCTGGCAAGTATAGTTTGAGTTCCCACGTCGGTAGTGCGCTGGATAACCACATCCTCTATACGAGAGGTTCTGTCATTTTTTTTGCCTACGTATACCCAGAAGGGACCGATGTTTGAAAAAGTTCCCTGTTTTATTTGGGCTGTGGGCCGTTTTTCATAAATATCCAAAAGGAGGTTTTTGAGTTTGTAATTACTCTCCGGAACGACTCGGTCATTGAACCAGAACAGAAAGAGAGTTATAAGAACAGAAGCTAAAACTACAGACCTTATTGCCCTATTGATGCTAATCCCGGAGGATAGCATGGCTAAAAACTCGTTATCCTGGGCTAAACGTCCAAAAGCCACCAGGGAGCCCACAAAAACGGACATCGGTATGGTCATAGAAAGTATGAAAGGAAGCGAGTAGGCAAGAACCAGTGAGACTACTTTTAGTGGAACACCTTTCTTTATAACGAGATCCATAAGATCGAACACCCTGTCTAGGAGCAGAATCATAGTGGTGACAGCTAAAGCCCCCAAAAAAGGCTTTATACTACTACGTAAAACGTATCTATCAAGAACTTTAAACGGAAACATCAGAGTCCCAAAGCATCTTCTCCGGATAGGGCCGCTTTACATTTGGGGCATATCTCTCCCTCTGAGAGGTTTTCCCACCACATCCAGCACCTCGGACACTTGCTACCTTTGGCATGGCTGACGGCCCAACGTCCGAAACTTCCTTCCACCGTCTCGTCCCCCTTCGGTTCTTCGGCGAGAAGGAACTGAGAAACTCCAAAAATCTCCTGAAGATAGGGTTCGTACTTCAGGATGAGAGATTCGTACTCGTTCTTCGGAGCGAACTCTATACGAGCATCAAGATTCTGGCCTATGATTTTCCTCTCGCGCCGTAACATCTCCAAAGCGGGATAGACCTCATCCCTCATCGCCAGCAGGATATTGAAATCCTCCTCCAGTTTCTCATCATAGAAGATGTCGGGAAGATTCTCCCATATAGCCAAAGCTACACTCTCCGCTTCGTCTTTAAACGGTGAGTGTTCCCATACCTCCTCTGTGGTATGGGGGATTATAGGTGAGAAGGCCAGAAGCAACTCACGCAAGATGTGATAGAGGGCTGTTTGGGCTGACCTCCTTCCCCTTCCCGACGGCGACCACGTGTAAAGACGATCCTTCAGAGCCTCAAAATAAAAGGCCGACAACTCTATCACATAGTTGTAGAGTAGTCGGTAGAGACGGTTGAATTCGTAGGAATCGTAGAACTTTTTGGCTTCCTGTGACACCACATACAGCCTTGATAAGGCCCATCTATCCATGGGTAAAAGGTTCTCGTGATCCAGAGATTGGGTGAAGTCGTATAGGTTTGAAAGGAGGTAGCGGAAGGTGTTTCTTATCTTCCGGTAGGCGTCCACTATTCGTTTGAGTATCTCATCACCTATACGTACATCTTGGGTGTACTCAACGGAGGCGACCCAAAGGCGAAGGACATCCGCACCGTATTTGTTTATAACGTAAGAGGGTGGTATAACGTTACCCAAGGATTTGGACATAGCTCTACCCTGCTCATCCAATACAAAACCATGAGTTATAACCACTCGGTAAGGGGCTCTATCCTCATGGGCCATACCAACCATAAGGGAAGCGTTGAACCACCCCCTGTGCTGATCCCACCCCTCAAGGTAGACGTCTGACGGATAACCTATGTTCCTCCCTTTAAGGATCGTTATACAGGTGGAACCAGAGTCGAACCAGACGTCAAGGATGTCGTATCTCTTGGTAAAGGATGTGGAGCCGCACTTCCCGCATTTGAATCCTTCGGGTAAGTACCTCTCCAAGGGTTCCGTGAGCCAGGCGTCGCTGTTTCCTGCCCTTATGTCTTCGGCCAACCTGTGCATAACCTCTGGTACTAGGGTTTCCCACCCGCAGTTCTCACACTTTACAGCCGGTATGAAGACTCCCCAGGCCCTCTGTCGGGAGAGTACCCAATCCGGCCTTTCCTTCACGGAGGCGTATATGCGGTTTATACTCTCTGGGGGATGCCATTTTACATCTTCTTTTATAGCTCTTAGAGCCCTTTGGCGCAGGTTCTTATGATCCAGGGAGAGAAACCACTGGCTGGTAGCTCGGAATATCAAGGGTTTCTTATATCTCCAATCATGGGGGTAGCTGTGATACATCTTACCCAACTTTACGAACGTACCTAACTTCTTCAATCTCTCTATGGCCCTCTCCCCCCCCTTCTCTATACTAAGACCGGCAACGTTCAGGGGGTAAACGGTCTGTTCGTCTGCCTCTTCGGTGAAGTTCCCCCTTTCGTCTACCGGTGAAAAGACCTCAAGGCCATAGATCCTCCCCACTTCATAGTCCTCTTTACCGTGACCTGGCGCTATATGCACTATACCGGAACCCTCTTCCGCTGAGACAAAATCCGCCAGGATGCCGGGAGAGATCCTATCCTTAAACAGTGGATGCTGAAATTTCTCCCCTTCAAACTCCTTTCCTCTTTTTCTACCTATGATCTCTCCCTCCCAACCCAAGGTCTCCTTTATCCTCTCCAACGCCTCCGCCGAGAAGACCACCGTACGTCCGTCGTTGAGGCGAAAGAGGATGTACTCCATGGTAGGTGAGAAGGCGAAGGCTCGGTTTCCAAATAGGGTCCAAGGGGTGGTCGTCCATACTAAGATGTAGTAACCGTTATCAAGCGACTTAGCTAAAAACCAAAGAGATGGAGATTCCTTCTCGTAATATTCTATCTCGGCCATGGCTAGGGCACTCTGACTCTCCCTGGACCAAGGGAGAGGCATATATCCCCGATAGATATAACCTTCACGTACGAAACGGGCCAAAACCTCGGTTTCTTTGGCCTCCACCTTGGGGTCCATCGTCAGATAAATGTCCTCCCAGTCGGTGAGAACTCCTAACCTTTTAAACTCCGCCTTTTGAACTTCTACCCAAATTTGGGCGTATCCACGGCTCGCTTCACGTATCAGTCTCTTTACCTCTAGATCCTGAAGCCCCTTTTCGAGCATAGTTTTACGGGTGCGTTCGATCAGAGCTAAGACTTCATCTATCTTTTTGCGTAGTTCCTCCGAAACCTCACCTTTTAACTTTTTCAGCTCCTTGAGGCGATCGTTATCCTCCAGAACAGCCTTTTCTATGGGCATGCCGTGATTATCCCACCCCAAGACGAAACTTATCCTGTATCCCCTAAGGGCCTTATATCTAATCAAAAAGTCTTTTAGGGTTTTGTTCAGAGCATGGCCCAAATGTATGTGGCCGTTGGAGTAGGGGGGACCATCGTGTAGTATGAAAATAGGTGCCTTTCTTTCTTTTATACGTTTAAAGACCCTTTTTTCCTCCCATTTCCTTTGGAAGAGAGGCTCCCTTTTGGGAAGACGGCCACGCATGGGAAAATCGGTGCGAGGCATGTTAAGGGTATCTTTATAATCTTTGGCCATGGTGTTGTATTATACCCCGGAAAGTTGCACAACTTAACCCTCTTTCATACGCTATGGTTCTCGTAACCTCATCGACCCCGTCAGTTTTCGGTATGGTCAATCGCTGGATGATAAAAGATTCCCATAAAATTCCAGGATGCGTCAGCTTGATGTTTCACTTTCTGTCGACAATAGTCAATAGCCAAGACCTCTGCGGAGCCTTAGAGAGAAGGCTGTCGTGCGTTCAGATTCCACCACAGGCCGCTCGTTGATGCCGAGCAGTCCGAGATGACCATATCCGCTACGGTCTCCGGTGAGGTCCCGGCCCTTCTGGG
>JAADCS010000125.1 GCA_013154295.1 Thermotogae bacterium | reverse complement strand
GCATAAGTGACGAATGGGGTTACAAGACGCCGGATTTCTTCACCTACATGTTCAAGTACTCCTTCCCCATACTCCTTCCTATATTCGTGGTAGTTACATTGATCTTTCTCCTGTAGCGGAAGAAACCGATCTGCGTTAGAATATCGGGAGTATGATCGTGTTGATAGCTGCACTTCCTTATTTGGGTTTCAGGGGGGCGGTATCCTATGAGATTAAACCTATGGATATAATAACCGACCCCTACGGCTACAGGGCTATAACATCGGACGATACCTCCTCGCTGGCTCCCACCTGGAACTGGGTGGATAAGTCCTCCGATCCGGATGCTGTGCATCTTACCATGTCGGATGATGCCATAGTGGGACCGTTCCCCATAGGTTTCACCTTCCCTTTCTATTGGTACGAGATCGATAGCTTCTATGTCCACTCCAACGGAGCCATAGGTTTCAGGGGTGGCGATTTCTGGGTACCCCATAGCAATGCCGTACCCAACCCAGCCGAACCCAACGATCTGATAGTAGGTCTGGGTGCAGATTTGAACCCAGAGTGCCCCGGTGGTGATATTTACTACTGGAGCAACGGTGCGGATTCGCTGGTGGTTACGTTTGAAAACGTGGCTACATGGTGGAATAACTCCTCCGGATGTTACGGATCCCACACCTTCCAGGTTATATTGACTGCTGATGGTACCATAACCATAAACTACGGTCCTCAAACCGGAGGTTACGACTACGGTATAGGTTCTATCGCTATCTCGGTGGGCATGGAATCCCTCTTGGGTAGTCCTGGTATGGGGATATATGAAGACGGAATACCCGCCACACGTGAGCCTAGAGATAGCTTCGCGATCCGTATATACCGTCCTGACTCCAGTGGATTCAGAATAGCGGACGCTGCCGCTGGTTCCATCTTCCCTGACAGGGGTAGCGGCCTACAGAACTCCGGTATCGTCATAGCTAGGGACCGTGAGACCAACTTTTTACCTATGGCTCACGTGGTAAACGCCGGTACGGATACCCTTTACAGTACCACGGTCGTTTTAACCATTCGCCAGAGATACTCCGGTTTTATCCGCTACACGGATAGCGTGATCGTGGATGAAATACCTCCTTCCTCCTACGCCACCGTTTCCTTTGCTCCCATAGATTTTTCCTCCATACCTGAGGACTATTATACCGCTTTCCTGGTGGTTAAAAACTCCGCTGATTCCTATGCCCGCAACGATACAGCTAAGCGGGAGATCCAAATGATAGACTGGATGGGTCTGGACACCTTGGCTTGGTTTGACTTTGACAACGTTATGGCCACTCCCCTGAGTAGCCGCTGGTTAAGTGCCGGTGGAGGTTGGATGGTCAGATTTGACGCAGAGTACTATCCCTACCGTATAGATACCGTCGTTTTCATGATAGCCGGATGTTCCTCCACGTCACCCGGTTGCGGACCTCTAAGTGCCCCTACCTACCTATTCGCCGAAGGCTCCACTCCAGGTAGCGTAGCCGATACTCTGGGCGCCTGGACCGTAACCGTGAATCCTGATACCGCTTACCGTATTCCTATACCTGTCGGTATAACCGTAAATGGTCCAGTTCTCATGGGTTTCATACAGACCGACAGCCTCGGACCTTCGGTTGTGGTCGACACCATGGCTCCGTTCTCCCGCCATACGTATGAATCCACCAACGGAGAGACTTGGGCTCCTTACCGTGATAATACCACCAACGATTTTGCTTTCTATATCGTAGGCGCCAGCTTGAACTACACCGATGTGATGGAGCGCACCGTGGGTAGTAACTTCATCGCATCCAAGGACGGTGTGATTACCTTTGGACGCACCGAGTATGTGCGCATCTACGATCGAAGTGGCAGGTTGTTGTTCTCCGGTCGTACGGATAGGGTATCACTGACTAACATGTCCTCTGGGGTCTACTTCGTACGTCTCAAAGGTAGGGTTTTCAAAGTCATAAAGAGGTGAGAAGATTCCTACCTTTACTGGTATTCGTGGGGGTGGGGTGTGAAGAACTCACCTCACCCCCATCTATTCCACCTCTCTACGTGAGTGCCCAGCTGGTGGTAGGTGATACCGTCCAATACATCTTCGTGGATAGGCCAAGATCTCCAGAGGAGCCAAGGGGTAGGGGATTAGATGACGCGTATGTATCAGTTAGTGATGGAGAGACCACTTACGTATTCCATCCTCACCTCACCCGTATAAAGGTTTTAACTTTCGGTGATACTACCACCAAGGAGGACAGCGTATACCTCTATGTAGCCCACTTTTCACCTGAACCTCTAACCACCTATCATTTGAAGGTTATCCGGGGAGGGGACACCGCCTATGGGGTCACAACCACCCCCGACACCTTTTCCGCATTTCTTGTAAGTTTTGACGAAACAGATTCCTCATTCTCCCTGATAGATACTGTCTTTTTACCGCAGGATTCCTCGGTTCTAACCGTATGGTTATCACCTGAAGGCACCTCTTTCTATTATGCTTTCGTGTACAATGAGGATCATAGTGACAGTTTAACATATTACAGGCCACCGCGTTATCTGTTCATCTCTTTTCCAGATAGTTCCCTCTTACCGAACGTTCCGGACAGTATCAGAGCTTTCCCACCTTTTGCTTACTATCAGGCCCCCGCATTCGAATGGGGCAATGGGAACTATGTGGTGAAAATTTGGGCTTTGAATGAAGATAGGTACCGATGGGGCGTTCTAGACGAGGAGAATTTGAAGAATGCGGCTGGTTTTTTCGGAGCGGTGTCGCAGGTCAAAATAACGGTTCCCGTTATATTTCAAACTCTCCGTCCTTAAAATACGGTGATGATCTTCATATTGGCTCTTGATACTCTCTTGATAGATTCTCTGTGGGAAACCGCTAAACTTTGGCGAGCGGGAACCAATGTACCTAAAGTTGATTCTGCCCGTAATCGTATAATCTCCATGGGTGAGGAAGCCGTTCATTATGTGATCCTTAAGTATCTTCCCGAAGATGACCGTTTCCAAATGAGAGCCATACGGGATATATGCCGAAAGGTCCCTAAGATATGTTCGCCTGCTATAGGTCAAGTTTTGGAGATGGACGATACGATAGCCCAAAAGAACGCTTTGTATGTAGCTGCAGAGGTTTCCATGCCATCACTTGAGGACCGACTTCTGAAACTTCTACGCGAAAAGAAAGATAAGCGATGGAAATCTCGCATCCTTAGAGCGTTATACCGGTCTGGCAGTAAGAGGAGTTGTTCGGAAGTGGTAAAACTCTCTTCGCATCCTTACGAATATGTGAGGATGCGGGTATTTCTGTTTTTAGGACAGCACGGATGTAAGAGATACAAGGAAGTTTTGTGGAAAGGTTTGAATGATTCACCTTTCATGGTGCGGGATGCGGCAAGGGAATCTTTAGCTAAGTTAGGGTTCTCAATCTACGATGTTAAGAAACATCTTCAGGATGTGAAGAGAATAGAAATTTTTAAATTGCTTGCACAAAAATGTACATCAAAGGATTTTATTTTCCTTCTTAAGCCGCAAAACGTTTTTGAGAGGTACTGGTATGCTCGTATTTCCTGTGGGAGATAATTTCATTCCAAGGGGTGTGTAAAGGAACACACCGAGAAGGTGATAAGTTCATCAAGGCTGAAGGGAAAGGGTTATCAAAGACTTCATGACTTTCACGAGAATGTTCTGCTTTATACTACCGGTTGGTGTGGCCACGCCCCTACTTCCCGGCTCGAGGGTCGGGGTAGGGGCTTTTCCATTTCCTACGTGAAAACCAGAATGTGTAAAAGGCATGCCAAAGAACACTTAAAAAGAATAGAAAGGGAGGGATCAAAAACCCGAAAAGTGTAAAGGGTGTTTTACTGGAATATATAGGCACATCTGCTATCAAAACTCCTCTCTTATAAAGACCCAACTTGGCAATTTCTTTGCCATCGGCATCTATAACAGCTGATATTCCAGTTTTGGCTGCTCTAACCATAGCTTTACCGGTTTCAACACTTCTGAAAAGACCCAGGTAATAATGTTCAATCGGTCCTATACTCTTTCCAAACCATCCGTCGCTGGTTATAACCACCAGTAGATCGGCTCCGGAGTGCGCCAGTTTAAGACCTATGTAGGGAAATATAGACTCGTAACAGATCATAACACCCAAGGTTACGTCTCCCCACCTTATGGGGATATGTCCTTTTCCTCTTCTATAATTTCCTTGCCCCAGGTTTATGGATCTTATGAATGAAGGTAAGTACTCGTAGAAGGGATAGTTCTCACCGAAAGGAACCAAACGTACCTTATCATAGTACCCTAGGATCTTACCCCCTTTACCAACTAATAAAGCTCTGTTGTAAAAACGCAAACCCTTGGAGCCTTTTTCTACACCGGTAGATCCAAAGAGTATAGGGGCACCGGAGGTTCTTACAATTCTATCCACTATTTCTTTGGTACGTTCCGAGAATCTAAATACACCTGGAAAAGCCGATTCCGACGCCACGACCAGATCTACCTTTTGTCCTCGCAGGGCGGAAATGAGAGTATCATACGCGGCCTCCACTTCCTCCCACTCCTTAGGGTCATAGGAAAAGCGGGGCAGTACGTTGGGTTGTAGTATAGCCACCTTTAAGGATCTTATCTTAGCACCAGGTGAGTATATTTTCCCCCAACCTACACCCAAAATTAAAACCAAGAGGACCCATAACCACATCCTTCTATGCAGTAGAACACCTACCAGAATTACGAAGAAGGAGAGGAAATAGACCCCACCTATAGAAGCCAGCTTCAAGAACGGGCTTTTTAGGAGAGAATAACCTAAAGGTGCCCAGGGGTAAGATAGATCGCCCAATAGCTCCCCCCTCCAAAACTCCCAACCTACCCATACGGTAGGTGCAAAGAGTATTAGTGTCCAATCTCGCATGCGGGCTACAGCCCATCCCCAGAAGGCATACGTTAGCGATAAGGCCAAACTTAGGAGAACTACTCCGAAAATTAGCAAAACCTTTATAGGCGATGGAACGCTTAGATTGAGTATCCAAACCGAATGGAGGACCCAGTAGGGAAGAGCTATCATCAGGGCACAGATGAAAGGGCGTTGGGAGGAACGTACGGCTGTCAAATAAAAAGCTACACCGATAAAGGAAAGGAAAGGGATAAAAAGGGGACCTCCTCCCAACATGAGAAATATAGAGGAGGTCGCACCTAAAAGGAGGGATCTATTTCTCGCTACCCAACTCTTCAAGGTCTAACTTTTCGATCGGTAATAACTGGTTGTTCTTTATGTACTGAGCGAAGCTTTTAACCCTGTTGAGATCATTGGCAAATTGAGGTATGGGCATGCTCATCCCAAGTCTTTTAGCCATTATCTGTTTGGCTTCATCGGGATGCTCCTTTATGTAGGCCAACGCTTTATTAAGAGCCTTTTTCATCCTGTTTATAGCCTTTTTGCGTAGGGAGACGTTGACAGCGGATGTCATACCAACACCTGCCACCACATCATCTTTGAAGATTACATTTCTTTTGAGAATACGGTATCCTTCCTTACCGTCAAAGTAAGAGAGATAGGGTTCGGTTAGATAAAGAGCATCGACTCTCCGTGTGTCGAGGGAGACATCCAATTCCTCCAAAGAGAGACCTATGAACTCTATCTTGAGCGTGTCGGTGCTATCTTGAGGTACGAGTTTGGTGAGAGCAGCATCCAGTATAACATTGTGTCGGGTGTTCTGATAGTATCCTATACGTTTGCCCTTTAGGTCCTTCAGGTCCTTTATAGCCGTATCTTTCACCACTATACCATCACCGTTCCCCTCCGCGTAGTAGAGAAGCCTGACCAACTTCATATCCCCACCCGTTTTCATAAGCATGTAAGTGAAGTCTATACCGAAAGCAGCGTATAGACTTCCACTTATGGTGTTATCAAACTCATCGAGAACCTTAGGGACCTCGTTGGGTTTGTACTTTATACCTACCTCTTTGAAAAAGCCCTTTTCCTCCGCTACCCAGAAAGGCAAACTGGCAGGATCAAGGACTGTGGCCACCTTCACTTCTATCTCGCCTGCTTCTTTCCCCGGCTGCACGATGATCACCACCAAGATGGCGGCGAGGATGAGGTTTATAATCGTAATAATGAGGTTCTGCATTCTCCGACTCATAGAGTGTATTCTACTCCCGTAGAACAAGCGGTTTGGGTGAGTTTAAAAATATCACGGATCTTTGGTCGCTCTTAGCCAGCGGTTGCTATGGTAGTGAAGGAAAATTCCTCTATGAATGTGTGGAAACAGTGATCACCGAAAGGGGGATTAAAAAGGCCCTGCAAGACTTGGGTGGGGAGTTTTCACAGTAGTTGTGCAAAGAGTGAGTTATATCTTTTTACCTCACAAAGTCCCCTTAGAATGCCTTCGTCGCCGTAGAAACCCCTTGGCATAGGGGTGAGTGTTTGACCATCACCTCTGGGAGACTGCGACCCCGCTGAAGCGACGGTGACCATAAATCACTCTACCGGCGACTGCCATAACGCCATTCTTCGGTTTCACTCTGCGGCCAAATAGCCTCCAAGTGAAACCACCTCCATTAGCTTCGGGTGTT
This sequence comes from Thermotogae bacterium, assembly GCA_013154295.1. Classification (GTDB taxonomy): domain Bacteria; phylum Hydrothermota; class Hydrothermia; order LBFQ01; family LBFQ01; genus JAADCS01. Next base: position 14,520 of record JAADCS010000125.1, on the reverse strand, counting down.
TGGGAACGAAAGATAGTTCAAGTATCTTCCAGAGGATCTCGTACCACTTCAAAAGGGGTCACACACCCAAAAAGACATTTATGAGGTAAAAAGCATGATAAAGCAGCGATCTGGCGGAGTATAGGAAACGTACTCAAAAGCAGTTCCACAGTAGTGATGTGGGTGTTCTCCTCATCCTCTAAAAATCCACAAAGGGGTCAAAGAACAATCATAGAATAGAAAATACACCAGGAGAATGATGGAAATGATGACAACACTGTGATATTTGGTGGGTGAATGGTATATATATCCACATGGGAAGAGTTCCCGTTCATCCTAAGTTGTGAAAGGTTAGAAACCGTGCCGGTTTAAAATACCACCTTTGAAGGTTCCTAAAGGCTGTCCGATATGTGGAGGGAAATTGGCTGTCAAGACTGTGAGATGTTTGAGCTGTGGGGCGGAGATAACGGCTAACTTTTCTTCTACCCCCTTTGATTCTCTAAGCCAAGAACAGCTGGACTTTCTGATAGAGTTCTTAAAAACTTGGGGAAACTTCTCTCAACTTGCCCGTAGGTTAGGAGTTTCCTATCCGACCGTTAGATCGAAGTATGCAAAGATACTGGAGGATATGGGTATAGTATCCGAGGGTGAAGAAGGGCTGTCGGCGGGAGAGGTACTCGATATGTTGGAAAGAGGAGAAATAGATGTTTCAGAGGCCGAGAGATTGCTTAGAGGTAAAACGACCAAATAACCTTCAACGCTCCCGTATAATCCTTAACGATGTGGTTCATAATAGCAACAGGTGTAATTTTGGATGAAAGCTTTGAGGGTACTTTCCCACCTTCAGGTTGGGCTGTGATAGACTTAGGTACCGCAACCGGCGACTCCTGGTATAAGACTTCCACCAAAGCCCACTCCGGCAACTACTCCGCCAAGGTCAACTACCTCTCCAGCAGCGACAACAAAGACGAATGGTTGGTTACTTCGGCTGTGGATCTTTCGGGAGCTGTCGGCCATCACGTTATCCTGTCCTTCTATGAGGATGAGGACTATTGGAGTGGATATGGAGATCATCACCAGATACTCGTTTCCACCACCTCCCAAACCGACACCTCCGCCTTCACGTTGATCTTAGATATGACACCCGACGATCATACCATAAATGGCTTCAATGGTGATCCTGTGGTTGTGGACCTGACCGCTTACGTTGGGAACCCAAACGTGTATATAGCCTTCAGATATACTGGACTTGATGCCGATAACTGGTACATAGACGACGTCCAGATCTTTGTAACCTACGGCACCGATGTACGCCCTCTTGCACTGCTTAGTCCCTCGGAGTATGCATCCTCCACCTTTACACCGCGTGTTAGGATACAGAACTACGGTGACGACCCAGTTTCATCCATACCCGTACGTTTCCGTCTAACGGATCCTTATGGGAACGTCGTTTATGATCAGAGCGCTACCTATAGCGGAACCCTCAACTACCTTGATACTGCTTCCGTTACCTTCCCCAACTTCACACCCGACGGCAGAATGTATTACACCTATGAAGTCATAACCGAGCTCTCTGGAGATATGAACACAAGCAACGACACCTTGCGCGGTTACATATTCGCATACAATCGGCCCATGATGGTACTCTTTGAGCGTTTCACACAGCACAACTGTGGCCCCTGCGCTTCAGCTGATCCCTACCAGTTGAGTATATACTCATCGCATGTGGATGCTACCACCTACGGCATAGGTATGATAACCTATCACGGCTGGTGGCCCGGTGCTAACAACGATCCCTTCTACAAATACGATACCATGCCCCAGCGCCAAAGAATCTTCTACTACGGGGTAAACGCCGTACCATGGCTATACATAAACGGAGTTATAAATGCCAGTTACTACTACACCAGTTGGGCTTCTTACGTCTCGGCGGAGGAATCTTACCGTACCACTCCTTTGGAGTTCGTGGTAGATACCAACTTGAGCAATACCTACCTATACGAGGATTCAACCGGTCTTCACGGCCAGATAACCCTAACCGTAAACCAAATAGGTGCCATGCTCCCCAAGAGTTATAGGTTGAGGGTGGTAATAGTACAGGACAGCGTATACTACAACGCCCCCAACGGTACAAACTTCCACGTCATGAAGTTTAGACACTGGATAGATACTCCCTTCGTGGCCGTAGACACCGGCAACAGTTCTACTTACACGCTATCCTTCTTCCTTCCCCATCCCGTATGGAGTACCGATCCGGGGCTTGACGTGCGACATATGGTGGCCGTAATGTTCGTGCAGAGCGACGACGACCATAGGGTTTGGGGCGTTGGTACCTTTCCCTTCAGAACCTCGGTTGAAGTTGCCGAAAGACCCAGAGATAAGACTTGGATAGCCCGTGCAGAGGGGGAGATCAACGCCATAAGAATGTACTCCTCCGAAGAGAGGGAGGCTAGTCTGAAAATATACGACGTAGGTGGAAGGCTTGTGGAAAATACCAAGTTCAAGGTTTCGGGTACCAAGATCTACCGTCCTAATCTCCCTAAAGGGGTGTACTTCTACAGGCTTAAAATAGGTGGTAGAACATGGTACGGAAAGTTGCTCCTACGTTAATCCTGGGCTTTATCCTCTTAGGGTGTAAGGACAAGGAGGAAGGGGGGACGGATACCCCCCTTCCCAATCCTGTCGTCGTTGAACAAGTGACCAACTACATGTGTGTACCCTGTAAAGGTTCCGCTGAGATAATAGACTCTTTGGATGAGGCCTACGATGATAAGGTGGTGGTCGTTAGGTACCACGTTAACGATCCATATACCGGCGACCCGCTATATTCCCCTTATTCGGATTCTCTGTTGAATTTCTACGGTCTGAACACCTCGGAGGGAGTTCCCATAACTGTGATAGGGGGCGATTACAGGGAACATGGCTATGACGACACCAAGCGCGACGATTACGCACAGAAGTGGTTCAATGTGATGCAGGAAAGATCTCAAATCGAGCCGAAGTACCATCCTACTGTCTCGTCCCTGATGGGAGATTCGTTGGTGGTGATAGATGTGAGTACTTCGTCCAAAGCCTCATCCGATGTGGTGCGCACACTTTTGACCGAGTATGATGCTCCACTTCCACCCTCGGCTGTGAAGGACCATTCCAACTACGTGGTGAGAGCCGGGATCAACTCCTCCCACGCCGAGTTCGTGCTTGACAGCGCATGGAACGACAACAACCTTTTCGTTACGGTGATTATAAACTCCTACGATGGTAAGGTCGTAGGCTCCTATCAAGGTAAAGTTGAAACCTACACCCTTGAAAATCTTTCAAATGATGGTGATACGATAGCCCCGTTGGAGGAATACACCATGGTTTACCTGCGAATGAAAAGTAAAAGTGGAAGGGATCTGCCCTTGACCTTCCGGTTGGAGGGTATTCCCCGAGATTGGAACAACACTATATGCTGGGGTGTGTGTTTGAGCGACACGAACGCCGTAAGTAACACCCTCGAGGCCGGATCCACCACCCCCGATCACGGAATGTACTTTTCCGTCTATCCTACCACGATCGATACGGCCGATATAACCGTGAAAGTCCACCTCCAAGATGACCCCCGCGTGTTTAGACAACTTAAGGTGAGGATAATATCGCAATGATCTGGATTCTGAATTTCGTAGCTACGGACATATACGGCAACCGGATAAACGTGGATAGCCTGATGAAAGAAAAGCACGTCATCCTTGACTTTTGGGCCACATGGTGCAACCACTGCGACGAGGAGCTGGATAAACTGAACGAAGCCTTCGGTGATAGGGAGGATGTGATCATAGTGGCCATAAGTCAGGATACCAAACGCAACATCAATCGCGTGCGTCAGATGGCCAAAGCCCATGGCTGGAACTTCCCCATAATCATAGACGAGGGCAAGAAGCTTTCCTCCCGGTACGGGGTTTTTGGTCTCCCTACGGTCATGGTCTTCCAGCGCGGAGGGCACCTGAAAAAGAGGATATACGGTTTCAATCCCCGGTTGATCAAGTTGATAAAGGAGGCTCTCAATCTGCAATGATGCCTTTCTGGTCTTTATCCTTCGGTGGGACGGTTTGGTATGCTGACAGTCTTAAAAGTCTAGCTGAACTCAAAGCCGACGCTAGATGGCGCACCTATTCCCTCTTCCTACAGCTTAGGGATTATCGTCCTTACTCACCTACGAGCATACATGGCGACACTTACCGCCTCAACCTCTACAGGTTCCTTTTGCGTTACAACGTAAGAGACCTTTTTATCTCGGTAGGAGATGAACCCTTGACTTTCGGGCGAGGCCTTTCCCTCTATCTGGCTGACGACGAGAAGGCTCTTCTCGAAGCCTCCTTGAGAGGATTACACATAGGGGCTTCTCTGTTCAGACTATACGCCGGTTTGAAACGTCGTTGGATATACTACCGTTCGGATGGGGACACTCTCCTTTTAGCCGGTGGTTATCTAACGCCTTCCTTCGGGCCCTTTAACGTAGGTCTGAACCTGTCTTACTATATCCTCCCTAACAGAAGAGAAGGGAGGGGTGCGCTGTCAGGCGGATACATATCGGCCGCTTTAAAAAACGTAAACTTACACGTTGAAGGTGCCTACAGAAAGGGATACGATCTTTTCACCTACGGCCAAGGAGATGGATACGCGATCTATTCGGATATAAGTTTGGGAATAGGGACCGATGGATCCGTTGGAATTGAGCTGAAGGACTATTACCGTATAGGTCAGGAGTTTAACCTACCTGCTCCTGCCAATGGGTACGGTCTTCTGCCTTCGGATGGTAGAGATGAGAGGGGAGTGGGTTTCTACTTCGTGTGGGGTACCTTTAACTTAGAACTCACGCGATCCTATTCGCACGATGGCCGTTTTCTTATGAAGTACTATGCCTTATCTTACTATAGAAACATTGGCTCTTTTACCCCTAAATTTGGGGCGCATCACATGGACTGGTCCAGTAATCTCAACGAAAGGGTAGCCTTTTTAGAACTCAAATACAACTCCATGCTCGGTGTTATACTCTACGGCGAGTACCGGGCGAGGCTCCTCAAGACGGAATGGGAGAATCAGCCTATGTTCTCAATCAGTCTGATAAACGGTGGTATGACAGTCTCTCTCTCCCTGAGGCGATACTTCGTACAAGGTAAAACCGATAGGGTGTTAGAATTCTCGTGGGACAATTTTACCTTTCTACGGCTTTTCTTAAGCTACGGATCCTTTTCCGGAGATGTGGTATGTTCTTCAGGTGTGTGTAGGTATGAGCCTCCCTTCACCGGTTTCAAATTGGGGTTGAATCTTTACCGAAGTTTCTAAAGTCGGTCGTATAATGAACCCCGATGCCGAAGGTAAAAAGAGCGGTCGTTCTGATTTTGGTAAAGGATCTGGAAGTTTTGTTGATACGTCGTTCCTTGCATTTGAATCAGCACGGCGGCGAGATAGGTTTCCCCGGAGGAATGGTGGATCCTGGTGAGTCCCCATTGAGAGCGCTTTATAGGGAGGTCGAGGAGGAGCTCTCTCTTAAACCGTCGGATTACTTCATAGTTGGCGAACTATCGCCGGTTAAAACGTTGGTAAGCAACACAAAGATTTATCCCTACGTGGCCCTACTGCGGGGTAACCCCAAGATAGTCCCCAATCCTTCCGAAATAGAAGCGTTCGGTTTCGTCAAACTAAGAAAGCTCCGTTCACTTCTATACGAGGATACGGTTCAAACCGATTTGGGTGCAGTATGGGGCGCTACAGCCCGTATAGTGAGAAACCTCTTTAGAGAAGGAAGGAGTTTTATGCCTGAAGTGGAGAAAGTTCTAAAGTTGGGCGATTAAACGTCCATAACGATCCGTCTAAAACTCTCCATCATCTTCTCTTCATCGGAGAAATCCTGGGGATAGAGGATGGCCACTCTTTCGGCGTACAGATCTCTACACACGAACCACCTTATCCATTTGAGTGGAGGTTTACCATCGTTATTATGGATCTTCAAAACAACTACCGGCACGTTCATTCTGCGGGCTATTTTGAAGGTGCCCGGTTTGACCTCCGGCAATCTGTTACGCCCTCCTTCGGGGAAGATGGCGACGTCGTAACCCTTCCTAAGGAGTCTATAAGCTTCCCTGTAGGCACCCGGTAGGGGTAGGCCATGAAAGAACTTCAAGAACGCACCGAAGATGGGATTTACGAAAAGACCCCCATGGGCCACAAAGTAAATCTCCCTCGGCCAAAGGGCCATGATCAAAGGCGGATCCATATAGGAAGAGTGATTTGCTGCCACCAGAACCGGCGACGGAGGTATATCCTTCAGGTTTTTCCCACGAATACCCCAAAGGAAACCCATCAAAAGCCTGCTCAAAAATCTACCTAACCTCCATCTGAGACTTCCTTTCACCCTCCGATTTTATTGGAGTATAATTCGCTTTGCCATAGGTAACTTAGTCGGATTGGTTTGCACGTTCGTACTCCTTTTTAGCTATCAGAACCGCATGACGTTCTATGAGCTGTAGGGACATGCCAGTGGATGTACTGATACCACTCAGGTAACTGTTCATATAACCGGCGGATATGAGGGCAACTATGGCATCCGTCACATGCTTAAATGCGAGATACACCCTGGCACCTTCGTCGGGAGGAAACTCCTCCTTTACCTTCTCCAGGAAAGCTCTCTGGACAAAGGACATAGCCGCCACAACGAACTCGTTGGGAATACCCCGTGCCACGTGCGCTATCCCTACCCGGTAGTACTGCCACTTCCAGAAGTCGTCATCATACTCACCGCTGACCGTTCTTTCGTACCACGTTTTCAGAGATCTCTCCCTCTCCGGTCTCTCTTCTTCCTTAAAGATGCGGGCCGTCTCCTCGTAGGAAAATAGACGATCGTAAAAGGCTTTGGCAAAGAGGGAGGACCACCGTTGGAGTTTAGAAGCATACCGTTTTAAAACTTGAGCATGAGGCTCTATGGGGCCTGCTATAGCCTCAAAATCCTTCAGGATTTGGAGGTAATTTTTCATATTCTACCTCCCAACTCTCTTTTAAGTTCCTCCGAAATCACGGGAAGGATCTGGCGCACCTTTAGGAGTATCATACCCGTCGTTACCTCCTTCGCTGTAATGATGCCCAACACAGCCGTATCTCCCACGAGATAGACGAACATCTTTCCTCTCTCTGAAGTTATGAGAATCTCCTCGCTTTGCCCAATATCTACCATCTCGGTTGAGCGCTTAGCCAAACTCGCTAGACTCGCTATAACGGCCGCCTGACGATCAACATCAACTTGTCCTCTTGCGGCGTAGATCAAAGGAAAGCCATCCATCGTAGCCAACACAATCCCCAGGATCTCTGGGGATCTATCAACGAGATTATGAAATATCCGCGTCAATCTATCCATCTTCCACCTCCTTTTTTACGGCAGAACAAAAGCTCTTTAAAGACCTCCACACGTGACATCCCCATGAGGAATTTCAAACTTGGTATCACACCCTCGGTTTTCTAAACTCTCGGAAAGTTCTAACGCGTTGATCTGACTTAAACAGGCTCTCATACCGACCCCCATAAAGTGAAGTATCCATTTGGATGATAGAAATTTTATCCACAGATGATCCTCTCTGCATAGATTCTCCTACAGGAGCCGAGGTAATTTTCCCTCGGTACGGATCAAGGCTAAAGACCCAAGTTGTTGTGGTCATTCCCTTGCGCGTATTCATAGTGCTCTCAACGGATAGAAACTTGAATGTGGCGAGCAGCTTGAAAGCAGTTTGAGGATGCACCCGGCCAAGCAGCCTACCGCCGACTCTCCCAGACCAGGTGACGGGAGAAAGTATCATCTTAAAAGGTCCCTTTAGAAGTCTACCCGTAAAGTTATCGTTATTTGCAAAGGCAAATACGTTGCTATGGGAGGTACCTAGGGTTGCCAAGAATAAAAACACTTTAAAAAAAGCGAAAACCATTCTCCCGCTTCTCCTATTCTAAGGGTGGAAGAGCCATTCGGAAAATATACGACCGTATAATACACTCTCCCTATTGGGGCGTGGTGTAATAGGTAGCACGCCAGACTTTGGATCTGGTAGTGGAGGTTCGAGTCCTCCCGCCCCAGTTTGGACATCCAGAGATTGGGAGATTTGGCCAAACTACCGGTGGAGGATGAGATAGAGGAGGATCTGAAGAGCATTTTGAAGTTCGTTGATGTGTTAAAGGAGGTGAGTGGGGATGTGGAACCTCTTCTTAGCGTGGGTAAGAAGAGATTGGAGTTGAGGGAAGATTCTCCTGGGCAGACCTATTCAGAAATTTACTTGCAGGCACCCGAAACTGAAGGGCGCTTTATAAAGTTCAAATCCCCTATAGGTAGAAAGACATGAGGATTCTGGCGGCCCTCGCCTATTTGCCCTTTCTCTTCATTTTGGTGTTGTTTTTACCTAAGAACAGATTTGTCATATTCCACATAAGGCAAGGATTCGTCCTCTCGTCCCTATGGCTGCTTTGGGTGTTCGTGTGGAGGTTTCTACCTCTCTTGGGATGGATAGTCTTTGCCCCTTTAGGATTCATCTTTCTCGCCTATCTGACCCTGTTTGGGATCGCTCAGGCCCTATCGGGAAATCTTTCTCCTCTACCTGTGGTCGGAACGTGGGCCGATAGGTTGAGAGTGTGAAGTTGCTCTGGTCTCCGAAGTTACCCTAAAAGATTTGATCGTAATGCATCGGATTCGGGGGTAGAATCCTCTCTATGGAAAAGTACATGTACGTGGCTCTTGAAAGGTTGAAGGAAGCCGATTACGGAGAGGTGCGTTTCGTGCGCGTAACTTCGCAAGACATATACGTTAAGGACGGACGGGTTGAGAGCGTGTCCGAAAATGTGGAGGAGGGGATAGGTATAAGAGCCGTGGTTAAAGGGGCTATAGGGTTCGCTTCCACCAATATTCTCCGATTGGACGATGTGATCAAGACAGCTGAACGTTCTCTGAAATACGCTAAGGCTTCCGCCTCGGTGCTTTCAAAGCCCCGTCCCTTCCTGTCTGAACCGAAACACGAAGGGGAGTATTCAACTCCTATAAAGGTTGATCCCTTTAGCGTGTCTTTGGATGGAAAGTTGGACCTGTTGATGCGGGTAGATGGGATTCTCGGAAAGGATCCCAACGTGGTCCTAAGGTATAGCTATCTGCACTTCCGTAAGATTGAGAAATTCTTTATAAACAGCGAGGGATCGGTCTTACGCCAGACTATCTATCTGTCCGGTGGAGGTTACACAGCCTTCGCTTTGATAGACGGTGTTTTGGCGCAGAGATCTTACCCTGCTCCCCATGGTGGAAATCACCTTCAGGCCGGTTGGGAGTTCATTGAGGAGATGGATCTTCCTTCGCAGGCTGAAAGGATTAGAGAGGAGGCGGTGATGTTTGCCAAAGCCAAACCCTTAAGTTCCGAGATGGAAACGACGTTGGTGCTAGGTACTCACCAGATGATCCTTCAGATACACGAGAGCGTGGGGCATCCCCTCGAGCTGGATAGAGCTATAGGTTACGAGGCCAGCTATGCAGGTACCAGTTTCGCCCGTATAGAAGCGTTGGGCAAACTTCGCTACGGTTCACCGCTCATGAATATCGTAGCCGACGCCACCTTGGAAAGAGGTACTGGCACCTTCGGTTGGGATGATGAGGGAGTTGAAGCTCAGAGGGTCCCTCTCATAAGGGAGGGGATACTCGTAGGTTATCTTTCCTCAAGGGATAGTGCATGGGCCATAGGTTCGAAAAGGAGTGGTGGGATGGCCCGTTCTAGCGGATTCAACCGTATGCCTATGGTCCGTATGACCAACGTGATTCTCCTTCCCGGAGAGGACGGGATCACGTTAGATGATCTCATAGCGGACGTTAAGGATGGCATATTTATGGACTTCAACAGGTCCTGGTCCATAGACCAGAGACGATTGAACTTCCAGTTCTCAACCGAAGTGGCCTATAGAATACGCAACGGTAAGTTGGCTGAACCTCTGCGGAACGTGATATACTACGGTATAACACCGGAGTTCTGGGGTGGTATGGTAGCCCTGGCAGGTAAAGGTGATTGGAAGCTTTGGGGGTTGCCCCATTGTGGCAAAGGTGAGCCGGGTCAGTCCATGGACACGGGTCACGGTTCTTCGCCAGCCGTTTTCCACCAGGTGAAAGTAGCAAGTGCCGCTTGAAGATCGCACTTCTCGCCTACTTCTTTCCTCCGAATAACTCGTCAGGAGTACAGCGCTGGCTTAAGCTTTTAAGATGCCTGCGTGACCGAGGATACGAAGTGGTCGTATTGGCGAACGTGGGAGAGCTTTTCGGTGGTGAGGACATATCGTTGGCCTTAAGGTTACTACACCACGTTAAGGTATATCGGTTCTTCCATCCGGTTCCCCCAAGGCTTCCAGAATTAGGGGAGAATTCTATCAAATTTTTTATGAAATTTTTCGTAATTCCCGATTCACGTTCTATATTTTTTGTGAAATATTTTAAACAAATGGAAAGGATTCTAAAACACGAGGATCCGGATCTCCTCATAAGTACAGCTCCTCCCTTCTCCTCCCTCGTTGCGGCCAAACTTCTCGCTAAACGTCTAAAGATCCCCTTCGTCGCCGATCTTCGGGATCCTTGGAGTGAAAACCCCTATACCCTCAACCGACCTTTGAACCGTCTTTTGGAGGCGTGGACACTTAGAGATGCCGCCGGCGTTATAGTGGCCAACGATATGAGGATATACGAAGAGGTTCGCAGCTACAACTCCAACGTTCTAATCCTGGAACACACGTATGATCCCGATGAATACCCTGAACCCTTACCACATCCCGGTGAAGTATGGGTTTCCTACGTGGGATCGGTGATAACCCAGGCTCAAAGGAACTTATTGAGAGCTGTAGGTGAAAGATTACCCGATGGGTACTCTTTAAGGATTTTCGGGCCAGGCACGGATCGTATTCTTACCAGAGAGGAAGCCTTAAAGGAGATGGTGTCTTCCGATGTTCTGTTGGTGGTCGAGGTGGGTAAGAGGCCAACAGCCGGTTCATCCTCCAAGTTCTACGAATATGTAGGCGCTGGCAAACCCGTGGTGGTGGTATCCTATAACCCGTTTTTAAGAAGGAAAGCCAGCGAACTGGGGCTTAGCGTGGCCGATCCCAACCCCTATGCCGTCGTGAAGGCTATAGTTGAAGCCTATACACGGAGAACAAAACCAAACTCAAAACGCCATGCTTTACGCTTGGATGTAGGTTGTTGTAAGCTGGTGGGTTTCCTTAGGAAGCTCTTAGCATTCGCAGCTTCTTAGAACCATAAGATCAACGTCCTCGGGAACGAGGGAGGTGTCGGCACCCGCGCATACGACGATGATCCTTGTAAGTATCCTAACGCCTGGCGTTGAAAACTTTTTGGTGTGCCTCTCCAGGGCATCTATATCCTCTTGTGTGACTTTGCATCTGGCTATAACTTCAACCACCACCTTATCAGTGTGGGTCCTACGCCTCCGTTCAACGATAAAGTCGGGGTTGTCACTCCTTTCTTTGTCCAACTTCCGGATTATCCACCCATCCTCATAGGGGAATCTCTTGCGCAGATTCGCCTTCACATAGGGATACATATCAACAGCTCTCATAAAGGCGGGTATTATACTGGCGAAAATGGGGACCGAACAAAAGAGCCACCCGGGGGACTCGAACCCCCAACCTGCTGATTACAAATCAGCCGCTCTACCGGTTGAGCTAGGGTGGCGAGATGCTATTATACCCCGGAAGAGAAAAGTTCAAATCCCACAAGGTAGATTAAGAGCTTAGCCGAATCTTCAACGAAAATCCCATCTTCCCCAGAAATCCCCTCACCCTCCGGTTATGCATCTGCAATAATTTTCTATATTTACACACACTCACGAAAAGTTAATCCGCCAGAACCTCGCAGCCTTCGGGGACGACCCCCAGCCATCACTGGGGCCTTCTCCCACCCATCGCCCCGATGCTCCCTGGCGGCACCCGTCCCCGCTCCACCCTGCCTGCGAGACTCTCACTTCGCTGCTCTAACTGATAAGGGTGAATACAGGATACGTTTCGCCAAAAGGTCACTTTCATTTCTAAGCTCCTAACCGACGGTAGGCTATCACGAGTCTTTGAACCACAGTCAGAAGAAGAAGAAGATCGTACATAAGGAAAGCGGTGACCAGATAATGGAAGAAGAACTGCCATATGAAGAGTAACCCTATAACACCTATGAACCGGGGGTACCTGCTCATCAGCCCTTCGGTTAAGTTTTCTCCCAATCCTTCAACTCTGGCCCGAATGTAACTGATGAGGTAAGATAAAACGAGAGCGGTTAGAGAAAATAACAGTAGGGTAGAATACCCACGTAGAGCAAAGGCGAAGCCTGAAAAGATGGCGCCGTCGGTTAGTCTATCCAAGGTAGAATCCAAAAAGGCTCCGAACCTGCTGGTTCGACCAGTTCTTCTGGCTACATCTCCATCCAAAGCGTCAAGGGGCGCAAAGAATATCAACCAAAGGGCAGCCCAAAGAGGTTTTGATGAACCTATAAGGATCGCTCCCATGCCTGTAAATAGAGCGGCTATGACTGTTAGTAAGTTGGGTGGAATACCAGCTCTTGCCAAAAGTTCTACCACAGGTGAAAGAAATTTGCGAGAGAATTGTGAAAAGCTCATTTTACAACTACATATTTTGGTGTCTTCTCCATAAGACGGTGATACTCGCTTAAAATAGTAAGGAAAGCATCTTTTAGATCTTCCGGTAGGGGTTTTTCGGGTTCGGACTTTATTAAAGAGGGGTTTATTTTTCTTCCGAAATGGCGCACTTCGTAATGGAGATGAGGGCCAGTGGATAAACCTGTCGAACCCACCAGACCTACGGCTTGCCCCTGCTGAACATGTTGACCACGTCTTACCAGTATCCTACCAAGGTGCCCGTAAAGGGTGGTGTAGCCGTTCTTGTGTTTAACTATGACCACCTTACCGTATCCACCCTTCCACCCTGCGAATATAACCTTACCATTAGCTACCGAATGAACAGGAGTTCCATAGGGGGCCGCGTAATCTATACCATGATGGGGCCTCCACCTTTTTAAAATGGGATGAAACCTTATCCCAAAGCGGGAGGTTATACGGTAGTACCGAAGGGGGGATTTCAGAAAGGCACGTTTTACACTGTTTCCGTTTTCGTCGTAGTACGATCCCATAAACCGTGCTGCTACGTGTCTTCCAACGCTTTTACCTATGTACTCGGCATAGTACACAGTCCCGTCGGGCAAATAAAGAACCCGAAGTGAATCACCCTTTTGGGTTTCCGTTGAAAAGTCAATTTCCCACGAGAAGAGATTTGACACATTGACCAAGAGTATAGGAGGAAGGCCTTTCTCAACGAAAGCTTCCCATAGGGTACTCCTGACTTCCACTTCCGCCTTTTGAGGGGTTAAGGGTCTGAACTTTTCGCGGCGTATGAAGGTGTCCCGTAAAGGGGAGTATTCATAGACCACGTTTTTACGTCGAAGTTCCAATCGCATTATATCTCCGCCTCTATATACGGCTCTGAGGGTATCCCCGATTCTTAAAATACGCACCGTATCGGTAAGGTATTTCAGAAAGGTCCCTTTCAAGCTGTCTGGAACCCCCGTTAGCCTTCCAGTCAAAGTGCTAAACACATCCCCCTTTTGAGCTACTATCTCTTCGTAATACACAGTCATATTTTTAAATTCGCCCAGATCTTCGTTCAGAACTTCCTCACGACCGCACGATAAAAGGAACAGTAAGATAGCTACCCTACGCAAGAAGGTATTTTACAACTGCAAGAGGAGGAAGTGGAAAACTCCGGATGGTTCATAGGCTGATCTAACCCCTTTTACCGTATAACCGCCCTTTTAGCGTACATCCGAAATCCCCTGAAAACGGTTTTCCCGTCCCTTATGATCCTAAAAAGTCTATAAGCGGACCGAGATTTAAAAGCGACAGATCATGAGATGGTTTCACTTGGAGGCTATTCGGCCTCATAGTGAAACCGGTTCGTACTTTCGGTTTCTAACTAATGAAAAGGAAGATGATTAGGACATATAGAGTTCTCGCTATGCGAAAGAGGATTATCCCTTGTATCCCAAATTCCTATCCTCCTTTCAACTGTCTATTTGGAGGCATCGTTTCGGTTAGGCGGTAATATTTCCACGACAGATCTAAACATGAGGAGGGAAGAGGTCATGGAGATAGCCGAAAGCTCTGCCAGATAGAGGAAGTGTTCAAAGTGCTCAAGCAGGTCTTCTCCATTGACAAGTTCTTTGCCTGTCATCCTTTGACGATGATGAGGTTCTTTTTGTCAGCATTGACTGGTTTTCCACTGATTAGAAAATTACAAGTTTTGGAGAGTATTACCCATTATGAGTTCTAGCAACGATTACGATTATTGGGTAGAAAAGCCCCTTATCGCAATTTCCTTCCAGTGTAGTACTGGGGACCATTTCCCCCGTAGAATCTCCACCTATGCCCGGTTTGAAAGATTTTGCAAGGAAGTTGAAAACCAAAGACGGAGACCTGACGTACTACTCCGTCCCCG
>JAADCS010000003.1 GCA_013154295.1 Thermotogae bacterium | reverse complement strand
TAGATGAGAGAGAGTCCAGAGCCCGTAATTCCCGTCTCAACCGTTCCGTCCATGTTGAGCTGGAGGTATTTCGTATAGAGCCCGCCGCCGTTCTTGACTGAGTTGTAAGCGTCAAGGAAGTCAAGGGCGTTCTGAACCGTGTCGGGAGCAAAGGAAGGAGCAAGGGGTTGTGTAGTAGTTCCGTAGAAAGTTGGAACGTCGTTAGCCGTATAACCAAGCTCGTAGGCCTTTGCTACCGCTCCCGTAGAGGCTACTGCGAATAAGAGGTCTGCACCTAAGGTGTTGTAGCCGAAACCTCTATCTCCGTAGGCATAGTGGTATTCCCCAGTACTTACCCCGGGTGTGGCGGAAACCAAAGCCTGAAAGTCCGGGTCAGTTTCGTTAAGCGTGTAGATGGTGTCCGTGTTCACCCAGAGGGTAGAAAAGTAAGTGGCAAGGTCGTTGTTGCTGAAGTGGGAGTAAAACGCCTCATACAACTGCCCGTTATCCTTCTCATTCAGAGCAGTCTGGTAGAGGCTCCCTGCGAAGGTGTCAAAGGCCTGTGCAAGCTCCTTGAGGGAGGAGCTCTTGATTGCCGTAAGGGCAACCACCTGCGGGTAGGCAAGGGCCACATTGGGCGGGTTGTCGTAGTAATACTGATAGTAGCCGTCAACTATCCTCTTTGCTATCGTCCAGCTATCAAGTCCCTCTGCGTACCAGGAGGGGAGCTCCTCCCACACGGTTCCCCAGCCCGTTCCCATCTCGTATTCAGGAGAGGCCACCAAAACCTCTGCGTAGGGAGCTACCTGCGTGAGGGTAGCAAGCTCCCCCATCAGGCACTCGTCAAAGCCAAGGAGCTCAAACCTTATGCCCTCTTTAGCAAGGGGAGCAAGAACGGTGTCTGCAAACTGTTTGGTTCCAAGCCAGGTAGTTCCAGTCTGATTGCCGTCGCTGAAACTCTCAAAGAGAACCGTCCTCGTGGTGGGAGTGGGGAGACTCACCCAGCCGTCTCCGTGGTCGCTGATAACAAGGTCGTAGCTCCTTGCGGGGAAGAGCTTGACTGCTACCTCTATGAGCTCCTTGAGGTGGTTGGAGAGGTTGTCTGATGGGGCATACCAGTAGAGAAGCCCGTCTTGGCCGAACTGGGAGATGGGAACTCCGGAGAGAACCTTGCCGATGTCGTCCGTTAAGGTAGTGAAGTCCTTGCCCGATTGAGGGTCAAGGATAAAGACGTCGCTCTCCCCGTCAAGGCCGTTCTTCTGCCCTCCGTCCCAGACGACTACGAAGCGGGTGTTCTGGGGCTGGGCGTTCTGAATGCCCTTAACCAGCTCGTTGTAGTTGTCCTTGAGGTAGCTGGTAAGGGTGTAGCTCTCCCCCACGTCGTCCCCCTCAAGGACGACGATAACCGTTTTGTCGTAGGTGGGGAGCTCCTTTACCTGATGGGCGTCGTGGTCAACTACTTTGCCCTCACAGGTGTCTGCAATCCCGTCTCCGTCTGAGTCGGCAAGGGGCTGGAGGGTTAAGTCCCCGTCCACTTTAGAGAGGGTAAGGTCGGAGTTGAGGGCTACCGTTCCCCCCGTTCCCTCTACGGCGGAGAGGCTGGTGTAGATGATTTGCCCCGTAGGAGCGGTAAAGGCCACCACGCAGTCCTGATAGCTCCCCGTAGAGGGTAGGGGAAAGTGGAGCTGGGCGTCTGAAACCGCGTCGGGGTTAACTACCACCGCCCCGTTTGCACACACGAGGGTGGGAGAGGTAGCCCTAAACAGGTAAGCAGGGTCAACCTCTACTGCTTTGCTGGTTGCAGGGACTACGGTTAGCCCCCTGGTGGTTGAGGTGGTAGTGGAGCTGGTTGAGAGGGAGCTCCCTCCACCGCCTCCTCCACCACAGGAGGCAAGGAGTATGAGTGCAGTCGTGGCTATCAGTTTTCTACTCATCGCCGTTCACCTCCTCAACTTCTACTCCGTAGCCTTTAAGGTAGTCCCTGTATTCGTGGGCTACCCTCACGGCCTCTTTGGTGGGGATCTTCTTCTCCCTATTTACCCTTTTTCCCCTCTTTCCCCTCTTTTCCCTATTTACCCTCTTTACCCATTTAGGGAATTTTTCCCTCTTGGAAAATTAGAAAGGGTGTCCCCTTTCTTCCTCAATTTTTCCCACAATTTTGCCCACTTTATCCTCTTTCCCCTCTTTACCCTATTTACCCTCTTTACCCTCTTTGCCCACTTTACCCTCTTGGGCAATTTGTTCATTTATCCCCATTTTTTGCCCTTTAAGGGGCTCCCCATACTCCTTGATAACTTCCCGAATTTTGTCCCCAATTACCCTGTTTTCCCAGTTTACTCCAAACTTTTCCGATTCAGCCAAACGGGAAAATTAAAGAGGGAGAGACAAATCGCAGACTGGAAACTTCAAATAATCCTTAACTCTTTAAGAAGACTCCTGATGTAGCTTGAAGCACTCAAGCCCTTTTCGTTAGCAAGCTCAAGTATTTTTTCCTTTTCCTCTTTAGTGAAGTAAACCGCTATGTAGGTTTCGCTTCTCTTCTTTGAGCCCCTGCTCTTCTTCAGGTCGGCCTTCTGAACGAACTCCTTTACCTCCTTTTCAGGAGTTAGCTTCTTAAACATGCCACTCATTATCACCTCCACAACAATGTATATTGTATTATAGCACAATACAGCACTTTACTATTAATAACTTCACATTAAAGCACTTAACTCCGCAACAAGTGCTCTAACCTCCCTACAGGCTTTTCCTCCCGGGTTGTACTCACAAACACCAAGCCCTTCGGAGTAGGCACGGCGGTAGTCTGCACGCCTGTAAAGTTTTGTTTTAAATAAGTTAAAGTTTTCCTCACTCTCTATAAACCGCTCAAGCTCCCTGTTCTCTCTGGAGCTCCGGGGGTCTGCATTGTTTATAAGAACATAAACCCTCAGACTGGGATTAATCTTCAAAGCCTCCCTAACAATCTCTGCAAATTTGAGCAGGCCGAAAACCTCTATCTGGCTGGGAGCAACAGGGGTAATAACGAGGTCGGAAACCAAGAGGGCATACCTGTTAAGGTCATTGTCATAGCCGCCGCTATCTATTATCAGGTTTTGACCTTCAAGCTCTTTTAAGGCCTGCTTTAGCTCTTCAATCGTCTCTGGAATATAAACGGGGAGTTCCCTGCCGTGTTCCCTTTTCCGCAACAGGGAAAAAAGATAGCAGGAGTGCTGGGAGTCCAGGTCAATTACGGGGAACTCCATTTCTACGGCAAGGTTGGTAGCTATCGTTGACTTCCCGACTCCCCCTTTCTGGTGGGCTACTGTAATAATCACGGCCACCCCAGTTTACTGTTAAATACAGTATAACACACCTTACAGCAATATAGTAAACTAAAAATGTGGAAATCCACAACCTAACTAAAGCACCAAAGGGGAGTTCCCGTGAACAGGCAAAAGATGGACATATTTCTCCGGGACCTGCTTCAAAGAATTCCCGACAAATTTGTAGAACTCCTTACAGGCCAAAAAGGAAAGAAAATCCTGGACAACACATTTCCCACCGTAAAGGAGAGAAAGGCCGACTTTGTGGCCGAGCTTGAGGACGGCTCAATATTTCACCTGGAGCTCCAGACCTACCCCGACAAGAAGATGCCTTTCAGAATGCTGGAGTACTGGACTCTCCTAAAGCAAAGGTATCCGGGCAGGAAAGTCCGCCAAATGGTTCTCTATGTAGGTGAGGGAGCTCCCAGAATGGAAAGCTCTATCAAAGAGGACGGCGTTTCTTACAGCTACGAACTCAGGGACATAAAGGAGCTCTCCTGTAAGGAACTGATGGAGAGCCCCAAAATTGAGGACAAAATCCTTGCGGTTCTGTGCAGGGTTGAGGACCCAGAGAGGTACTTTAATGAACTCTTCAAAGAACTTCTTAAACTTCCTGATAAGGAAAGAGCCGACTACATAAGAAAGCTCTTAACAGCCCTACACTATCGGAATAGATTAAAACTTGAGCTTGAACGGTTATTGGAGGAGAGAAAAGTGCCACTCACAATTACTGAAGAGATGATGAAACAGGACCCTTTCTTCCAGAGGGGACTTGAGAAAGGCAAGTTAGAAGCCAAAAAAGAGGACATTATCAACCTTTATAGGGAGCTTCAACTTCCACCCGAAAGGATAGCTAAAGTTCTAAAAGTACCGTTAGAGTTCGTAGAGAAAGTCATTAAAGAAAGTGAGTCCCGTGACCAGTCTTAAAGTATTCCTGCGGGCAGGAATGCACAAACCAACAGGCCACCACAGTTGAGTGGAAAACATCAACACTCTCCTCACAAAAACGCCAACATATTTACGCAACACCCTACCCGCAAGCCAACCCAATACCCAACGACCCCAAAAGCTCCCAGAAGCCAAATCCGTTAACGAGAGAAGTAGCTTTCGCGGCGCGCCAGAGTAGGATTGAAAACCAAACTCAAAATTACCCTCTCCAAAAACAGGAAAACTACTCCTATCCCTATTCAAAACTCCTCTGTTTTTCCTCTCCTCCCAACCACCACCCATAGCTCTCTCAAAGAGAGAGTTATTGTATTGGCTAAAATCATCTCTACCTTCCACAACAAAGTTTTGTTTGTTATGGCCGTGTATCGATAATTCAAGGGCTACTTGAGTTATCCACTCACAGCCTACTGCTTTTCTGAGGGGAACTCTCACATCCTCTGCAAGTGAAAAGACCTTCCTCGGCCTTCCTCTACCGTAGATAACGAAGTTTGAAACGACCGCTCCCTTCTTAATAAGGCCTTCCATTACAAGGTCGCAAAGCCACTTCTGGTTAAAGAAAACGCTCTTAAGGAGTTCCTGCCTGCTTACACTGCCTCTAAACTGGAGCTCCGCAATAACTATCCCTTCCCACTCCTCTCTCGTTCTACCGGCCCAGCAGACACTATCGGGTAAGTTAAACTCAAGCTCGCGGGCGTACTTCCAGCCCTTCTCTACGTCTTTTCTTTTCTCCTCGCCAAGGAGCTCCACCAGGAACTCAATCACCTCATCTCTGGGGAGCTCCACCAAATACTTGGCCCAGCCCACGGCAGGCTGAATGACGTAGGTGTAGCGGTAAGAGGAATGCTTTTGAGCAAGAGAGATTACGGCCCGCTTCCAGAGCTCAAAGTTGTCAAGGAAATCTCTTTCAAGCCTTCTCT
>JAADCS010000002.1 GCA_013154295.1 Thermotogae bacterium | reverse complement strand
AATCGGCAGTACCATCGGCGCTGAAGGGCTTAACTTCCGTGTTCGGGATGGGAACGGGTGTGCCACCTTCGCTATTGTCACCAGGCAAAAATTACTATTTTTTGCAGCCTCCACGAGGAAGGCAAAAATTACTATTTGTCAAACAGCTTAAAAAACAAGCTGCTCTGCCGGACATATTTCTTTAAAGAGATAACACCGGCAATCATTATCTCTTCACCGGAATCATCATCCGGCACTCTCTCTCTTTGAAAAGGGAGGGATAAAAAGGTAATATGGTCAAGCCTCACGACTAATTAGTACTGGTCAGCTGAACATGTTACCATGCTTACACTTCCAGCCTATCAACCAGATCTTCTCTCTGGTGTCTTCAGGGGGATTGAATCCCCTGGGATGTCTCATCTTGAGGTGGGCTTCCCACTTAGATGCTTTCAGCGGTTATCCCTTCCGAACGTAGCTACCCAGCACTTACCGTTGGCACGATAACTGGTACACTAGAGGTTCGTCCATTTCGGTCCTCTCGTACTAAAAACAGCTCCTCTCAAACATCCAACGCCCGTGGCAGATAGGGACCGAACTGTCTCGCGACGTTCTGAACCCAGCTCACGTACCGCTTTAATTGGCGAACAGCCAAACCCTTGGGACCTGCTCCAGCCCCAGGATGCGATGAGCCGACATCGAGGTGCCAAACCCTGCCGTCGATATGAACTCTTGGGCAGGATAAGCCTGTTATCCCCGGAGTACCTTTTGTCCGTTAAGTGACGGCGCTTCCACGCGCTACCGCCAGATCACTAAGACCTACTTTCGTACCTGCTCGAGTTGTAGCTCTCGCAGTCAAGCCACCTTTTGCCTTTGCACTTAACGACTGATTTCCAACCAGTCTAAGGTGACCTTCGCGCGCCTCCGTTACTCTTTAGGAGGCGACCGCCCCAGTCAAACCGCCCACCTGACATTGTCCAGTACCCAGATCCATGGATACCGTTAGAAACCTAAACTAACAAGGGTGGTATTTCACCAACGACTCCTCACAATCTAGCGACCATGATTCACAGTCTCCCACCTATCCTACACATGTTAGCCCAGATTTCAATGCCAAGCTGCAGTAAAGGTTCACGGGGTCTTTCCGTCTAACCACGGGTAATCGGCATCTTCACCGATACTTCAATTTCACCGGGCTTCACGTTGAGACAGCGCCCAATTCGTTACACCATTCGTGCGGGTCGGAACTTACCCGACAAGGAATTTCGCTACCTTAGGACCGTTATAGTTACGGCCGCCGTTTACTGGGGCTTCAATTCGCTGCTTCGCCTCAAGGGCTAACAACTCCTCTTAACCTTCCAGCACCGGGCAGGTGTCAGTCCGTATACTTCTCTTTGCAGATTCGCACAGACCTGTGTTTTTGGTAAACAGTCGATTGGGCCATTTCTCTGCAACCCCCTTCAAACTTTGACATCCAAAGAGGGCCACACTTCTCCCTAAGTTACGTGTGCATTTTGCCGAGTTCCTTAACGTGAATTCTCCCGTGCGCCTTAGAATACTCTTCCCGCCTACCTGTGTCGGTTTACGGTACGGTCCCTGTTAACCTATCCTTAGAAATTATTTCTCGGCACCTTGACTCCACATACTTCGCTTCTCCGTAGATCCGCTCGTCTTCACACCTCACCTCTCCTGACGGATTTGCCTGTCAGAATCATCAGCTCAGTGCTTAAACCGGGACAACCATCGCCCGGCTACGCTTCGCCTCATGCGTCATTCCCTCGAAATTAACAGAGGTACTGGAATATTAACCAGTTTCCCATCGACTACGCTTTTCAGCCTCGCCTTAGGGGCCGACTAACCCTTGGGCAGATTACCTTAACCCTGGAATCCTTAGGCTTTCGGCGGACAGGGATCTCACCTGTCTTTTCGTTACTCATGCCTGCATTCTCACTTCCATCCCCTCCAGCTAACCTTACGGTCCACCTTCATCGGTACATGGAACGCTCCCCTACCCACTGCGATAAATCGCAATGCCGTAGCTTCGGTACTGTGCTTAGCCCCGTTACATTATCAGCGCATAACTACTCGACCAGTGAGCTGTTACGCACTCTTTAAAGGTATGGCTGCTTCTAAGCCAACCTCCTGGCTGTCTTCGCAATTACACTTCCTTTTCCACTTAGCACAGTTCTGAGACCTTAGCTGACGGTCTGGGCTCTTTCCCTTTCGACTACGGACCTTATCACCCGCAGTCTGACTCCCATACATTGTGTTACGGCATTCGCAGTTTGATTGAGTTTGGTACCCGGTGAAGGGCCCTAGCCCATTCAGTGCTCTACCTCCGTAACAGTTATTATGAGGCTAGCCCTAAAGCTATTTCGGGGAGTACCAGCTATCTCCAAGTTTGATTAGCCTTTCACTCCGATCCACAGTTCATCCCTGCCTTTTTCAACAGACTAGGGTTCGGTCCTCCACTTGATTTTACTCAAGCTTCAACCTGACCATGGATAGATCACTTGGCTTCGGGTCTACTGCATGCAACTTAGCCGCCCTTTTAAGACTCGGTTTCCCTCCGGCTCCGGAACTCCTATTCCTTAACCTCGCTACATACAGTAACTCGCAGGCTCATTCTACAAAAGGCACGCCATCACCATAATAAATTACGGCTCTGACCGCTTGTAAGTCTACGGTTTCAGGTTCTATTTCACTCCCCTCCCGGGGTCCTTTTCACCTTTCCCTCACGGTACTATGCGCTATCGGTAGCTATCCTAGTATTTAGCCTTGGAAGGTGGTCCTCCCGACTTCCGGCAGGATTTCTCGTGTCCCGCCGTACTTAAGATTATTACCCACCAGGCCTTATCCATTTCGATTACGGGGCTTTCACCCTCTTCGGCTGCCCTTCCCAGAAGCATTCTTCTATGGATAAGGTTTCTTACCTGGCGGAGCATTATGCACTGCTCCCAGTAATATCTTGTAACCCCACTCATACAACGGTGCATACCTTACATACAAGTGGTTTAGGCTCTTCCCCTTTCGCTCGCCGCTACTTAGGGAATCTCTTTTGATTTCTTTTCCTGCAGGTACTTAGATGGTTCAGTTCCCTGCGTCTCGCTCATGCAGACTATTTTATTCACCTGCATGTGACCGCTATTTAAAGCAGCCGGGTTACCCCATTCGGATACCCATGGATCTTCGCATGTTTGCTGCTCCCCATGGCTTTTCGCAGCTTACCACGTCCTTCTTCGCCTGATAGCTCCAAGGCATCCACCGTAGACCCTTGTTCGCTTGACCATATTACTTTTCTATCCCCTTCCCTGTTGCTTTATCATCAATCAACAATAAAGCTTTTTCTTTCAAAGATCTTCCTGGAGGCACGGGGACTCGAACCCCGGACCCCCGGCTTGCAAAGCCGGTGCTCTAGCCAACTGAGCTATGCCCCCTTGCTTCACAAAAATAACAGGGAAGGAAAGGTATTAAGAGAACTTACTCGAGTTTCGCACCTTTTTATTTTCGTACCTTTCTTAGCAGAAAGGAGGTGATCCAGCCGCACCTTCCGGTACGGCTACCTTGTTACGACTTCACCCCCCTTACCAGGCATACCTTCGGCACCGTCCCCCTTTAAAAGGTTAGACTAGCGACTTCGGGTACCCCCAACTCGGGTGGTGTGACGGGCGGTGTGTACAAGGCCCGGGAACGTATTCACCGCGCCATGCTGATGCGCGATTACTAGCGATTCCACCTTCATGAAGTCGAGTTTCAGACTTCAATCTGTACTGAGACCGGCTTTCTGCGATTCGCTCCACCTCGCGGCTTCGCTTCACTCTGTACCGGCCATTGTAGCACGTGTGTAGCCCAGGACATAAGGGCCATGATGATTTGACGTCGTCCCCACCTTCCTCCGGTTTGTCACCGGCAGTACCGCCTGAGTTCCCAGCTTTACCTGTTGGCAACAGACAGCAGGGGTTGCGCTCGTTGCGGGACTTAACCCAACACTTCACAGCACGAGCTGACGACAACCATGCAGCACCTGTAATACCGTCCCCGAAGGGAAAACACTGTCTCCAGTGTCGGCAGTATTATGTCAAGCCCTGGTAAGGTTCCTCGCGTATCATCGAATTAAACCACATGCTCCACCGCTTGTGCGGGCCCCCGTCAATTCCTTTGAGTTTCACCGTTGCCGGCATACTCCCCAGGCGGTGCACTTATCGCGTTTGCTGCGGTACTGAGAATCCTTTTCCCAACACCTAGTGCACATCGTTTACAGCGTGGACTACCAGGGTATCTAATCCTGTTCGCTCCCCACGCTTTCGCGCCTCAGCGTCAATCTATGGCCAGAAGCTCGCCTTCGCCACCGGTGTTCTTCCTGATATCTACAGATTTCACCCCTACACCAGGAATTCCAGCTTCCCCTCCTAGATTCTAGTCTTACAGTTCCCAGCGCGTTCCCTCAGTTGAGCTGAGGTCTTTCACACCAAGCTTGTAAAACCGCCTACGCGCCCTTTACGCCCAATAATTCCGAACAACGCTCGCCCCTCACGTGTTACCGCGGCTGCTGGCACGTAATTAGCCGGGGCTTATTCCTTGATTAACGTCATCCCCAGGGCATTCCCTCCCCAGGTTATTCCTCCTCAAGAAAAGAGCTTTACAACGTTTCCGCCTTCTTCGCTCACGCGGCGTCGCTCCGTCAGGGTTTCCCCCATTGCGGAAGATTCTTAGCTGCTGCCTCCCGTAGGAGTCTGGGCCGTGTCTCAGTCCCAGTGTGGCCGTCCACCCTCTCAGGCCGGCTATTCATCGTCGCCTTGGTAGGCCTTTACCCCACCAACTAGCTAATGAACCGCAGACTCATCTCCGTACGATCCCTAAGCACCTTTCCTTTATCCAACTTGTGTCAAATAAAGATTATTCGGTATTACCCCATGTTTCCATGGGCTATCCCCAATACAAAGATAGATTATCTACGTGTTACTCACCCGTTCGCCACTCTCAAGTAGTGCAAGCACTACTCTACCGTTCGACTTGCATGCTTAAAACGCGCCGCCAGCGTTCGTTCTGAGCCAGGATCAAACTCTCCGTTATATTATTTTTAACACCAATTAAGGTGTTAATTATTCAAACTAAAGTTCTTCCAGGCACTTCCTCTTTCTTTTCTCTCTTTTTCCTTCCCTTCCCTGTTATCTCTGTTAAAGACCG
>JAADCS010000134.1 GCA_013154295.1 Thermotogae bacterium | reverse complement strand
GGGATAGATGCTCATAAGTTTGTCGTGTCGCTTGCCCAACAGGGGTGGTTTCACTTGGAGGCTATTTGGCCGCAGAGTGAAACCACTTCATAAGAATAGCGTTAATAGTGAGCGAGGTAAACAGGGGCCCCTTCCTATGTGATCAGTCCTACACGTAACACGATGGTTCCTCATTCGCTGCTTAGGGACATCGTTGCGGTGAAATAGGTTCCTCCCCCATTTCTCTTCGTCCTTTCGCTTTTGCATATAAATACATCATACCGCGTAACTCTATCTCTAGCTCTCGTCCTCCTGCATACTCTCGTTCTACTCAAAATCGTCGTTTAGGCAACACCAACTTTCCTTGGCTACTCGCGCAACTACTGAAGAGTATCATCACTTCATGACACACCGACTGTGTTTTTGAGTCCAACTCTGACTTAGAATACTCAAACATGCTCTATGAAAAGATAACGGAAGACTACGACCACATGCAAGAGGATCTCAACAGGGAAGCCTATCTCTTGGGAGCTGGTCTCAAAGAACAGCCCGAATACGATCGCATATTCGCCAAGTACCAACATCTTTCCAAGATGGAGACTGCAACCTCTCTGATCAAGGAAAAGCTCTCTCTTCATGAGGATGCCCCTGATGATCTTAGAAGGGCCTACGATAGAGTTATATTCACGGTCCTAAATCTTTACCTGTCCCATAAAACCCTCCGCGAATCTCAGGAGATGCTTTCCTATGAGATGAAAGCTGAGGTAGAGGTAGATGGAAAGCGGATACCTTATAGGATGGTCCCCATCCTCATCAAAGCCGAAGAAAATCGTGAAAGGAGACAAAATCTTTATATGGCTACCCTTCCCATAGTTGAAAGGCTCACCCGGATGAAACATGAAATCTACAAAAAGAGTTTGATAACAGTTAGGAGGGAATTTGGCTATCCCAACCTGTTGGAATATCACGAGGCAGAAAAAGAGGATAACTTCCACACTTACTCTGAACGTATGAGCGTCTATCTGAAGGAAACCGAGGAGGAATACCGAAAGCTCGCAGAACGATTTTTCTCACTTTTAGGTTTAAGATGGGGTGAAGTGGAACCCTACGACTCCTCCTACCTTCTCTCCGGCAATCTCTTCAAAGTTTCCCTATATGGGGATGGCGTTACCCTTCTGGAAGAAACCCTAAAGCGTGGGGGCATATATCTTAAATCAATGGAGAATTTACACATAGACGATGAACCACGGGATCGCAAATCTCCAAGGGCTTTCTGCGCGCCTATAAAGATACCCGATGAGGTGATTATAGTCGTAAAACCATCGGGGGGGTTTGAAGACGTTTCTACCCTGTTTCACGAGGCAGGTCATGGCCTCCACTTCGCCTTCACCCGGAGGGATCTACCGGTCGTCTATAGGAGAATGGGTAGAGTCGGAACCAGTGAAATTTTCTCATTCAACTTGCAATACATTACTGATTCCCCTATATGGTTGGAAAACTTCGCTACGGATTGGGATGAAGAGTTTATAGCCTTCAGGAAATTTTCGTACCTGTACTT
Organism: Thermotogae bacterium; assembly: GCA_013154295.1. Lineage (GTDB taxonomy): Bacteria > Hydrothermota > Hydrothermia > LBFQ01 > LBFQ01 > JAADCS01. Next base: position 19,727 of record JAADCS010000134.1, on the reverse strand, counting down.
GCGCCGTAGGTACGCTGCCAAGGTCATATACGAAACCCGACTTTTGAGAGAAGACGAATGGAGGGAAGTGGGACCGGATCTTTATGAGAGGATACTCACCGAAGCCACCGGAGTCCATCATCCGAAGGAAAGATACTTCGTAGATCTTGATTGGGGCTTTTACTCCGCAGATTATTCACAGGCTTGGGAGGTAGAGGCCCGTTTAAGAAGCTTTTTACAGACGGAGTTCGGAGAGGGTTGGTTCTTCAGATCGGAAGCTTACGAATTCTTAAAGGAACTTTGGAAAATGGGCATGAGATTTCCTCCCCTGCAGCTTGCATCAAAACTGTTTGGAACGTAACCGGTCCTAATCGAGGGTAGAATACCCTACCGTGAAAAGGTTAGTCGTAGTCGTGGGTCTGCTGTTGGTAGCATGTAGTAGTTTGGATAGGTTTAGATTCTGGAGGAAGGATGAAGTCAAAGTGGTGATCCCCGAAGAGTCTTTCAAGAGAGGCAAGGAACTTTACGAGAAAGGTAAATATAAAGATGCGATAAAGTTCTTCAAGGAGGTTCTTTACACGAGAGGGTATGGACCTCTGGCTGAAAGTGCTGCGGTTTTTCTTGGTCTCTCCTACCTGCACATGGGTGCGTATGATGAAGCTATAGGAGAACTTGAGAACTTTTTGGACGTATATAGACGTGCTTCCGATTCCCTCCGTGCCCTGGCACATCTGGGTTTAGCCAAAGCCTACAATCTGAAGTATAGCAACTTAAACTTAGACATCTCGCCGATAGATCGTGCCATATACCACGCCAGATCCCTGAAGAAGATGGGTATCTTCGTCCAAGAGGCTGACCGCATAATAACTGAAGTTCGTAGAAAGAAGGCCACAAAACTCCTAATGGCTGCTGATGTGTATGCCAAACTCAAGCTGAAAAAATCGGTTAGGATATACCTTGAAACCTTCCTGAAGCTCTACCCAGACGATCCGAGAGCGGATTCGGTTAGAGCAATTTTGGATGGTTTAAGATGAAGGTAGCCCTCTTTGGAGGTAGATTTGACCCCCCCCATTTCGGCCATCTGATATTGGCACGGGATCTATACGAAAGTGGGCATTTTGACACGGTACGTTTCCTGGTCAACTACGATCCCCCCCATAAGAAGGCGGAAGCATCCTTCCCGCATAGAGTCAGGATGTTGGAGATACTCACCAAAAATGAGGAAGGCCTTGAGGTGGATGCCTTTGAGGGAGAACGTGCCATAAGTCCGTCCTATACCTACAGGGTTCTTAAAGCCTATCGGAAAGCCCATCAAAACTGTGATCTTTACTTCGTGGTTGGTGAGGATCAGCTTGCGCAGATAAGGACCTGGAAGAACTATCAAGAGCTTCCTTCACTCACCAGGTTCGTTCTCCTAAAAAGGGGCACCCTAAGGGTACCAAGGGAGATAATGGAGTTTTTCAGGCCCATGGTTCTGACCGTTAGGAAACTGGATGTATCCGCCTCCGAAATAAGACGTAGGCTCAAAGAGGGAAGGAGTGTTAGGGGTTTGACCTCGGATGAGGTGATCCAATACATCCAAACCCATTCTCTCTATAAGGAGGAGCCTTTGAGTATATACGCAGACGCCTCTGCTAAAGGAAACCCCGGAGAATTAACCGTGGCCTTTGTCGTAAAACGTGGAGACAGGATTATCTACGAATTCTCGCGTGTGGCGGGATACGGAACCAACAACGAAGGCGAATATCTCGCTCTTCTGGAAGCTTTGACGTGGGCAAAGAGAGAAAATCTATCTAATTTCACAGTCTACATGGACTCACGTTTGGTAGTCAACCAGCTAAGAGGGACCTACAGGGTTAGAAGTTCCAGAATTGCGCCCCTCTATATGGAAGCCCTCTCACTTTTAAAAGAGCTTGGTGTCACTGTCGCGTACATACCACGGCGTCTCAATGTAGCGGATCCTCTAACCCGTTTGAAACTTCCTACGCTATGATCGGCATTATTAGAATTGATCTGCCATGTGTGGAATAGTAGGCGTGAGGAGCGAAACGGGTGTTAGTTTAGGAAAACTTCTGGAGGTCCTTCAAGGTCTTCAACATAGAGGTCAGGAGGCTAGCGGTTTTATCGGTATAACCGTTGATGGTAAAGAGGTAGGCCATAGAAGTTTCGGCTTGGTGTCAGAGGTTTTCAAGGAGTATCCCAAAGATCTTAGGTTGAAGGTGGCCATAGCCCATACTCGATATTCCACCCACGGTGAAAGCTTCAAAGCGGAGAACGTACAGCCCTTCGTAGGTTTTATCGGTGGAAAGATGATCGCTCTGGTGCATAACGGAAATCTTACCAATTACTTCACCTTAAGGGAATCTTTAGAAAATGAGGGAGTCATATTCAGATCTACTACCGATTCGGAAGCCATACTTCTCCTGTATGCTAAAGAAACAGGAACACCCCAAGAACGACTTGAGAGATTGGTCAAAAGAGTAGAGGGAGCCTGGAGCATTCTGATATTAGACGGCGAAGATCTGCTAGCCTTTCGAGATCCTCACGGCTTTAGACCCCTGTGGATGGGAAGAACTGGCGAAGAAGTTTGGTTTGCCTCGGAGGATTCCGCACTCCGATCTGCCGACATCCCACCGGTGAAAGAGGTAGGTATAGGCGAGGGGGTTGTGGTCTCCAAAGAGGTGCAAGGTTTTCAGGTAGAAACTAGGAGAGAGCTACCTTGCTCGTTTGAATTGGTATATTTTGCACGTCCTGACAGCCACATCTTTGGCCGATCGGTCTACAAGTGGAGATTTCTGGCCGGTAGAATTCTTGCCCGCCACGATGATGTGAAGGCTGACGTGGTGGTACCTGTGCCGGATTCCGGTACCATATACGCCATAGGATACTCGAAGGAGTCCGGATTACCCTTTCAGATGGGCCTTATACGAAGTCACTATGCAGGAAGGAGTTTCATACAACCCTCACCGGACGCCCGCCGTAGAACCGTCAGAGCAAAACTGTTTCCCGTTCCCTCGGTAATTTCGGGTAAGAGGATAATCCTCATAGATGACTCGCTTGTAAGGGGAACTACTATGAGGGAGATACTGCGTATGCTCAAGGAGGTAGGAGCCAAAGAAGTGCATGTACGGATAGGTTCTCCTCCAGTCGTATCCCCCTGTTACTTCGGCATAGACACCCCCACCCGCCAGGAATTGGCGGCAGCCCGCATGGACGTTCCAGAGATAGCGCGCTTTCTAGAAGCTGACAGCATCCTCTACCTACCTCTTGACGATTTTGAGGCATATTTACCTAATTTTTGCCATTCCTGTTTCACTGGTGAATATCTTGTACCCGTGCCCGAAGAGACTAATTCCCCTTAAGATTCTCCTTAAGGGCGTACTTTATAAGATCCTCAACGCCGCTCACTCCTTTCCTGATGGCCTCTTTTACAAGCTTCCTCGCTTTGGTGTAGTCCATACCTAACTTGCTCAAAACCTGTAGGGCCTCGGATATGCCCTCATCCTCAGGTATCTCTGGAAGAGGAGCGTCTTTAAGAGCGAAGATAACCATCTCGGCCTTTTTGGTACCCAGACCCTTCACCCTTTTAAGGATAGAGACGTTCCCAGTGCGAACGGCCGTCGCCAGGTCATTTAGGGTCAGTTCTTGGAGAATTCTCAACGCCATTGCCGGCCCTATTCCTGGTACCTCTAAGAGGGATCTGAAAACGTTCAATTGCCCCGTATCTAAGAACCCATAAAGCTCAAACCCATTCTGCTGGTTGAAGATCGTATGCACATGAAATCGCACCTCATCGCCAACCGATACAGCACCACTCAAGGGAACTTTCAAAGAGAAAGTTATTCCAGCGGATGTTTCCAACAGCACCTCCTTCTCCCCAACGTATACCACCTTTCCCCTAAGAGCAGCTATCATATCACTTAAGAATGTAGTGGGCCGCTGCCAGAGCGTCGGATACGTGGTCGGGTACATCCTCGTTCAAGCCGTAAGCCAACTTGAGAACGTGAGCTACCTGATGCTTAGAAGCTCGCCCCCTCCGTGTGGCAGCGAGTTTCAGCCTGGAGGGAGGTACTTCAGTGATCTCGAGGCCGAAATCTCCGAAAAGGACCAAAAGAACTCCTCTAACCGCACCCAAAAGGATAGCTATTTTCGGGTTTTTGTTGTATATGATGGCCTCCATGACAGCCCTTTCGGGGTAGTAGTTCTCCAGTATCTTTCTCATCTCATCCCTGATCTTGAGAAGACTGGTTTTTAAATCTCCCCTCGTTCTGATCACACCCCATCCGATCACTCTTCTATCCTCCACCACAACCCAACCAGTGGCCCTTAAGGATGGATCCAAGCCTATAACTCTCAAAGCGCCTTTTCAAGTACGGATACGTCTACGTCGAAGTTGGCGTACACCTGCTGGACGTCGTCATGATCCTCCAAGGCCTGATAGAGCTTTAGAACACTCTCGGCGGTTTTACCTTCAATCCTGACCGTGTTTTGAGGTAGCATGGTCACCTGCGCGGAGGAGATGGGCAATCCGGCCTCCTCTATGGTGCGCTTAACATCGGAAAAATCCGTAGGGGAAGTTAGGATCATCCAAGTATCCTCTTCTTCCTTCACATCCTCCGCACCCCCCTCTAAAGCCACCTCGTATATGCTATCTTCGTCTACAGCCGACTTTTCCACGTATATCACCCCCATCTCCTTAAACTGCCATGCGACGCTTCCAGGGGAGGCCAGGTTACCCCCGTACTTGGAAAAGATATGCCGTAATTCGCTAGTGGTACGGTTACGGTTATCGGTCGTCGCCTTGACCATAAAGGCTACACCACCTGGACCGTATCCTTCATAGACTACTTCCTCGTACTGAACCCCCTCCAACTGGCCGGTGCCCCTCTTGATGGCTTTCTCTATATTCTCCCAAGGCATGTTCGCCTCTTTCGCCTTCTCTATCGCCAACCTCAAACGGGGGTTCGTATCCGGATTTCCACCACCAAGACGAGCCGCTACCTGAATCTCCCTTATGAGCTTGTTGAAGATCTTACTCCGCCGAGCATCCACCCGTGCTTTCTTATGTTTTATCTGCGCCCATTTACTGTGTCCGGCCATTCTCCCTATTATACACGTGAATGGGGGGATCCCCGGCAAGCATCCTCTGAACCATCCGCACATCCGAGAGACCTAACATCCTCGCCAGCTCCCTCCATCTTTCATCATCCTTTAGCTCCTCAACCGTAGTAAGCGATGGAGAGAGACGACGAACTGCGAAGTGTCTATGGGCATAGTGAGCCGTAAAGGCTTGGTGGGTTATGCCTATGATTTGAGTATGGGATGAGAGAAGTGCAAGAAGGCGTCCTATCCTATCCGCTATGGTAGGACTGACTCCAGCGTCTATCTCGTCCAATATGAGGGTACGGTACCGTGATGCTCCCGTTGAAAAGAATACCAGAGCGGCGCGGGATAACTCGCCTCCAGACAGAGAAGAGACACCGTGAAAGGGGAGATCGGGGACGGTCCTAAGAAGAACACTCACTTGGGTGTTCCCCCTCTCGTAGAAATCGCTCCTCTTCAAGAGGACCTCTACATCCACGTAATCGAACCCTAAAGCTTCCAGATTCTCTTTAACATACAGACCGAATCCGTTCAAAGCTTCGCGTCTACGCTTGTTTATCCTTTTGCAAATCTCCTCCAGCTTGGTACGTAGGGAAACCAAGTCTCTTTCGTACCCTTCTATTTTCGTTTTCAAAAGACGCAACCTTTCCAGGCGGGCTTTTATTTCGGTCGCCCTTTGCCAAAGTCCCCGAAGGTCCGTTTTGAACCTTCCCTTTATTCTGCTTATTTCGTATAGTCTGGCGTTTATCCTATCAAGTTCCTCTTTTAGTTCGCTGTAGCTCTCGAGGGTAACCTCCAGGGATATATCGTCCAGTATTTCCAAAACTTCTGCAAGTTTAGTGCGCACACCCTTAGGTGCACCTCTCACGAGAATTGAAATTCCCTGACGGATCTGTGGATAGACATCCTGAAATCTTACACCCCACTCCACACCTTTTAGAGCCTCCTCTATCTCCTCCCGACGTTTTAAAAGCTCATCTTCCTCATCGGGTTTGAGGTTGAGACGTTCTATCTCTTCCAGCTGAAAGCGTAGATAATCCTCCTGCGCGAGTAGATCATCCAACTCTCCCCTGAGTTTGGTTATTTTGCGCTCTAAGGCCCTGTATTCCAAATAGAGAGCAGGATACTCTTCCAGATCCACGTTTGCAAACCTATCGAGAACTTCCGTCTGAAATGTGGGATCCCCTATACCGCCGCTGGCAAACTGGTGCCCCACAAAAAAATCCTCTCCTATCAGTGAGGCTACCGTTCGCGCCGAAACCTGCATATCGTTTATGAAGATACGTGATCTTTTACTTTCGGGATTTAAAGTGCGTCGTACCACTACCTCACTCTCGTGGGGAATTCCCAGATCGCGCAGTCTTCTACGAAGAGTTGGATAGTTCTCTATTACCATCTCCAGATAGGCACGCCTCCTCACGTTGCTCCAATCCACCTTTCCACCTAAAAGAAGTTCTATGGCTCCCACTATAAGTGACTTCCCGGCTCCGGTCTCACCGGTGAGAACGTTAAAACCTTCCACGAAGTCGAGGGAGATGTCGTCGAACAAGAGATAACCCTTCACTTTCAATCGCTTTATCACACTCCGCCGATTTTAAGGGTGAAGTTCGAGTGTAGAATCACCACTTAATGGAGTGGGAAAGTTTCATTGTCATTTTTTATGCGGGCCTTTTAACCTTCTTTGCTATCGTTTCTCTGCGATACCTCTTCCATATCGTCGCCTTTTTCGTCCTTAGGGATAAGTGGTCCCTGAAACGTCCTACTTTGAGACGTTACCCCAAGGTTTGCGTTCAACTTCCCGTCTTTAACGAACCTTTCGTGGTGGAAAGGGTGATAAGGGCAGCCGCGAAGCTCAAGTGGCCCTTGGACAAGTTGGAAATACAGGTGTTGGATGATTCCACGGATGACACTCCACATAAGGTAGCTAAGGTGGTGGCAGAGTTAAAAAAGGAAGGTATCAATATATCCCACATAAGACGTGGAAGTAGAGAGGGGTTCAAGGCGGGTGCACTCGCTTACGGTATGTCCTTGAGCGATGCAGATTATTTTGCAATATTTGATGCGGATTTTATACCTCCCCAAGATTTTTTACTGCAAACTGTACCGTTTCTTGAAAATGACCCGAAACTTGCTGGGGTACAGACCCGTTGGGGATTCTCCAATAAAGATGTTAGCTTTTTGGCAAAGGCACAGGCTTATATGCTAAACCTCCACTTCGTCCTTGAACAGTTCGTGCGCAGCCGTTTAGGCCTTTGGTTGACCTTCAACGGAACAGCTGGAGTCTTGAAGAGGATAGCTGTTGAATGGGCAGGAGGTTGGCAGACCGAGACCTTAACGGAAGATTCCGATCTATCCATCCGTCTTTATAATCGTGGCTACAGGATTCTCTATCTTCCCGATGTAGAGGTACCCTCGGAACTTCCGGATTCCGTATTGGCCTTCAAGGCTCAACAAAGGCGATGGGCCAAGGGAGGAGCACAGGTGCTAAAGAAGCACCTAAGGATTCTCCTATCTGGTCAGTGGCCGCTACTGTGGAGAGTGGAAGCCTTCATGCAAACCTTCGGTAACATCGGATATCCGTTGGGTCTGCTACTAACGTTTCTCCTTCCACCCATCCTCTATCTGAAGTTCAAAGGACTTCACCCTTCCCTATATCTCTTCATGGGTGCCGTAGCCATCTTCTCACTTATGACCATCTGGTTAGCCTTCTGGGTGGCAAATTACAAAGTTTCCGGAGGGTTGAAAGCCCTTATGTTCTTGCCTCTCGGGCTGGCCTTGGTAGGGGGACTGGCCATAAACAATACCCACGCCCTCTTGGATGGTTTGATTGGTAACAGAGGGGTATTTGAAAGAACCCCCAAGGCGGGGGATGGAGGTGTGATTCTCACCAGAGGTATAAGTCGTAACCTCTTACTTTCAAAATCGGAGGTCATCTATGCACTGTATCTTTTAGGAGTGGTCCTTCTAAGTTCTTTTCTCAACCAGATGATTTTGGCCCTTTCTCTGGCTACTTCAACCTTCGGTTTACTCTGGTTGGGTACCTCGGCCGTGCTGCGGATAGAGGAAGAGAGTCTCCCCGATAGCGTATTCGAGTGGGAGGGAAGCTCCCTACCGTATAATCTCCACCCATGAGTGGTACCAAGATTGGAAAGGTTTTGGCCATAGTTCGTCCTCAATTCGCTCCAGGTTTTTTGCTGACCGGCGCTCAAGTATATGAGGTGGAAGATCCCAAAGATGCTGAAAAGAAGGTGCGACAACTCTTGCACGATCCTGGTGACTATTACCTGGTGGTGGTAGACGAGTATCTGGCGGAACAGTTCCAAAGCGGGACTTTGAGTCGCATGTTTTCCAGTACCGAGCCCGTCTTCATAAACGTGGGTCTAACAGGAACGAGTGACGATGACATCATCCGGGAGATACAGAGGTTGGCCCAAGAAGCTCTGGGGTACTCCATAAGGATAGACGCATGAGAAAGCTTCTGTCTATAGTCTTCGTGCTTCTCGTATCGTGCGGTCAGGGAGTTTTACCTTCAAAGCCCGTGATCTCCTCCGTCCAGGGGAGTGAGGACGGGGCCTCTTTGGAGATGTTTTGGTACTACCTGGAAGGAGCAACCCGGTACGAGGTGAAAGGATTGGACGGGAAAGGAAACATCACGACCCTTTACTCCGGGGAAGATACTTTCGCTGTAATATCCACCCGTATGCCCTTTTATACAGTCGTCGCCTTTGCACCGTCGGATATGGCCACGAGCGACACCGTAGAGACTGATCCCGTAGTAGGTAACTTCACCTTACACTCTTATGGTTCGGGTTTCGAAAGCGGAGTATGCTACGGTACCGACACTCTACATTCAAGTGAGCTGGCTCTTTGTAATCCCACCGACGAAGAGGTTCAGCCCTTCCTTCTGCTGATATTGGACAGCTTGAGCCTGGTATCTCCCTCTTCGGACACGGCGAATTTTGGTGATCTACGCATACTCTACTCCTCCGCATCAGGCGATCTCGCTCCCCTTCCCCCCGATGGATACTCCCCATCCTATACACTATCGTTAGGTGACACCGTAGCCGGCTGGATAGATAGAGGCGTGGCCGGCGAATTTGATCTGGGTGATAACTTACTAAAGGCCGTGGTTTTGGGTTTAGACGTGGGGGACGGAAGCCGGGATTCCATAACCGTACGCCTTGAAGTGAGCTATCAAAAGATAGTGCGCCTGCGATGGTATTGACGTTCTTACTGTCTCAAACCTTTCGGGTGGCCTTTATAGACATGGCCAGGATATACGAAAATTACATAGATCTTAGGGATGCCAGAGAGCAGGTCATGCGTTATAAGGCTACTCTGGAGATAAGAAGGGATTCACTTCGTATGAAGTTAGACACACTTCAGAGAAACTTGATGAAGCAATGGCCCATGCTAACTGACGCCGAAAAGATCCTCCGTTGGCAAGAGATTGAAGCCACAAAGCGTGCCCTTGATAGTGTAAATCGGTTTATAATACGCCAGGTGGAAGCTAAATCCAAGGAAGTTATGGCTCCATACCTTAAGAAGGTTAGAGAAACGGCCGAAAAGATAGCCAAAGATATGGGTTACAGTGCCATCTTAGATATAGGTTCTGCCTTATGGGTCGATCCCCAACACGATATAACTACTCTGGTCCTGGACGAATTGAACCGTGCCCATAAATCGGCCGGTCTAATACTCAAAAAGACGTTGATCTTCCCCTTTAAGGAGGAGGATTCACGGGTGGATGCGTGGAATTTGGGTGATTCGGCCCAGCTGTACATTTACAACGATCTTAATGGTAATCCCAAGCTTGATATAATGGAACCCCGCAGGATAAACGACGTCCTACGATCGCGGGGTTATACGTGGAAGACCATAGACGAGAGGGCTGTCTTTTCCGTAGCCCAAGCTTTCGCGCCTGATATATACATCTTCGGAGGCATAAAGTCCAAATCGGATGACCAGGTAGACGTCTGGGTGGCGTTGTACGATGGAAGGACCGGTGAGATAATCCGTGTGGGCGATACACCTCTAAAGCAAACTTACAGCGATATACGAAGGGGTATAGAGTTTCAGAACATCGTGGTACAGGCAGCTCGCCAACTCATAAACAGATATTTAAGCCAGTTTGGAGGATAATACCCTTATCATCCAAACTTTTTATACTATTCGCAAACTAAGAATAAGTGCTTCGCTTAAATACTATTCACCCTTTTTGGTGTGCAACTTCTTTTTAAGGAGATATGAGATTTTTAATTTTAAAAAATCTTTCATTTCTTACGACCTTAAGAAAATCAACTGCAAGTACGTACAAACGGCCCGCAGCAGATCATGGGATGGTTTCACTTGGAGGCTATTTAGCCGCAGAGTGAAACCGAATCGGTTCTTTGATTTCCGACTAAACGAACAGTGCTTTGATACCCTCAACGATCATTTTTACAGCGTAGGCCGAGAGAATTATCATGAAAACCTTGGATACAGCCGTAGTTCCCCCCTTTCCCAGAAACCGTATGAGGAAGTTGGCATTCAGAAGGGCCACCGAGGTTAAAAGTATGTTGAGAATCATAGCCGTAGATACCCAAAGATGGCCTACGGAGGGTACCAGACTCAAAGCCGTAGTTAGAACGGCTGGACCTACTATGAGGGGAATACCTAAAGGAACTATACCCAGATCCTCGGTGTGCCGTTTAAAACCCTCAGTGGAAAGGAGATCCCTTATGGAAAGCACGAGGAGTAGAAGACCTCCACCCACCTTGAAGTGGTCCGGCGTGATCGTGAAAAGATCCAAAATGGAATCTCCTAATACGATGAACACCTCCGAGACGATCAGGGCAAAGACGGCCGACTGAAGGATTATCCGTCGGCGAGCCTTCTCGCTCAATCCACCCGCGAGGGCTATAAAGGTGGGCACTATCCCTATAACATCTATAGCGATAAATATGGAGATGAAAGCCCTCAAAAGATCCTGCATACGAAAAGTGGCAATTCTAAAGGGGGTTTGCCCAACCTGGTAAGGTTTTCCACCGCTCTAAAATAAAAAGTTATGCCGAACCTGCTGTTAGGTCTAACCATGCGACCCTCGGATCCCAACACTTCACCCACTTACGCTTTCTTAGAGAGGAACCGAGGGAAGATCCGTTTCGTAGAGGTAGGGATATTGGATAGATGGGATGAGCTCTTTTACATCTTCGGTCATCCTGTAGAGCGCTTCGCTTTTAACTTCATGTATCTTCCAACGAGAAACTATAGACCTCCGAAGATCAAACTTCACGTCTATATAAAAACTGTGGAGGATATGCTAACCGTCTCCGAGGAAAGGGGTGTTGAGATGGTTCCCGTCCATACCGACGGCTTCTATGCCTTAGGGGGTACGGTGCCCTCCAAAAGTACCTTGGCGGGTTTGCATTTCAGATTCAATCGTATAAACGACTATATCTACGGCCTTAAAAGGTTCAGGCTCTTGGACTACAGTTGGAGAATTCAGCCGGTGGATCTCTTAGACGCTTTAGCCACGGCGCTGCTTCTCTATTTTGTAGATGCCGGTCGTGTTGAACCTATAGATCTGGAAGGCTTGAGGATTTACCTTCCGATATGAGGGTGAAAATTCAGGAGGAAAGTAACGTCCATGGTGCGCTGGTGATAGAGGACATATCTGAAAAGGTCTTTCCCCAGTACTCACGTTGGGACTACATATCGGTGATGAACTACGTGCGTATTGGAGGCAGGATATTCGTAGCCTACACTGGTAAAACTGTTCTTGGAGGTGCCTTTCTGCGACGATTGACTGACAGGATATGGGAACTTACCATGATAGGGGTTTATGAGGAGTTTCGCGGTAAAGGGGTGGGGAAGAAACTCATGGAAACCATCCTCAAAGAGGTTAAGGGGGATATCCATTTGCACGTGGAGTGTAAGAATCGGATCGCTATCGCCCTCTATGAGTTTTTCGGTTTCCGCCGGATCAGGCGGATACCTCATTTCTACTCCACCGGTGAAGATGCTTATCTTATGATCCTAAAGCGCACACCTAAGCGTCCGAAAAATTCCCGCGATGGGCTAGGATGATCTTTCCTAAAATGCGCGCCTCTACTATCCTTTCTCCAAAAAGCAGCCTCGGCTATACCTCTGGCCAAGTTTCCTATACCACCTAACTTTTCAAGCTGTTTTATGGCCTCCTTTAGATGATCTCTTTCCCTCTCAACCCCTACCCAACGGTGAAGGATCTCTCCTATCCTCTTCACATCTACATTCCCCTCCTGGTATATGAGATTTAAAATCTTCAAAAAGGAGAATTCGGGCCACTGGGATACGTCTTCCTCCACATCTATGGCAATCCTGTAGCCGAACACCAGGGCCTCAAGGAGGGAGTTGGAGGCGAGACGGTTAGCTCCATGGCTTCCGGTATCTGCACATTCTCCAACGGCCCATAGACCTACGACGTCGGTTCGCCCCCAAACGTCCGTTCTGACACCTCCTATGCTGTAGTGGGCAGCCGGACCTATAGGAACTCTAAGACCGAAGCGTTGAGCTACCTCCCGTGCCAACGGAAAGCGTTCCAGATTTACTCTCTCAAGATCCAGAAAGGCTCTTCCGCCTTCACGAAGATAACGATGTATAGCTCTGGAAACCACATCCCTTGGTAGTAGAGGATTGACAATATCTTCTCCATCTTCATTGACTATCCGCCCTCCCGATCCTCTCAGAGCTTCCGTTAAAAGGATAGGAGGATCCGTTAGGGTAACCGTTGGATGAAACTGCATAAACTCCAGGTCACTCAAAGTCGCCCCGGATAAGGCCGCCATCAAAATTCCCTCACCTGTATTTTCCGAGGGGTTGGTGGTTCTCTTCCAAAGGGCAGCATACCCACCGGTTGCCAAAATCACGGCATCACCCGTTATCTCTTTGCCGTTATCAATTTTAACACCCACGATCCTATTCCTCTCTTTAAGGAGACTCGTAGCTCTACTTTTTATCCATTCAACCCTATCTTTTACTTTGTCGCGCAAGAAGAGCAAAAGTCTTTTACCCGTCTCATCCCCCACGTTCCATATTCTTGGTAGAGAATGGCCGCCTTCAAGGTGGGGTTTGGGGCTGAATCTAAAACCCATTTGTACTAACCTGTTGAGTACCATAGGGCCGTAATGGGTCAACACCATCGCCGCTTTCCTATCGTTGAAGTATCCTCCAGCCCTTAAAGTGTCCTCATAGTGAAGAAGGGGGCTATCGTGGGGGTCCAAAGCTGCCGCTATGCCACCCTGTGCCCTAAAAGTGCTGCCGTCGGATTTCTCCGGTGCCACCACCACGACGCTTGCTCTCCTGAAGTTCAGAGCTGTCCAAAGACCCCCTATACCTCCACCCACCACTATCACTTTCATACTCTTGGGATTCTAACGTCGCGGATAATCCACCTTAAAAAGATAGAGTCCCCACGGTGGAGCTGGTGTTAGGTTCTTTATCCGTCTTCCACCTTTGAGAGCGGACAGTATATCATTTTCGGAGGCGAGACCTCCCGCAACCGAGACAGCCAACCCCGCAAAAAACCTAACCATCTTCCTCAAAAATCTGTCAGCCCGTACATCCATAAACGTAAACTTGCCGGTGTAACCGAAAGTAATGTCCATAACTTCACAGACGGTGTTATCCCTCTCATCCGCCGAGAAGCGAGCGAAGTCGTGTTTGCCCACCAGGACTTTAAATACTCGGTTGAGGTTAGGTGGATGAAGTTGAACCGGGACGTACCAAACTCTGTGACGGTTAAGGGGATCATACCCACGTCCAAAGAGATACCTATAGGTTTTGGAGATCGCAGAGTATCGGGCGTGAAAATCTTCGGATACCTTCTCGATGGACTTCACGTATATATCCGAAGGGAGCATACGGTTGAGTTTGTAGGCAAGGTCATCTTCGGATACTCTCAATCGCCCCTCCACTCTAACGTTGGCCACATAGTTTAAAGCATGTACGCCCGCATCCGTCCTTCCTACACCCACTAACCTGTAAGATCCATCTATGAGGCGATTTAGAACTCTTATCAGTTCTCCCGATACGGTACGGCGATCGGGTTGGTACTGCCAACCGTAGAAATCGGTGCCGTCGTACGAGAGGACCATTTTAAAGTTCATGGTGATATTGTACGCAGGAAAAGGGCCACCTTGCGGCCATAAAATGGCGGCCCGCAGTGGAGAAGGAAGGCAAAAATAAAGTAGTTAGAAAGGTGGTTTTGAAAAACCGCTTAGGTTTGCACGCTCGCCCCAGTACCTTGATAGCCTCGGTGGCGAGCCGCTTTGAAAGTAATATCTACATCCTAAAGCAAGAGGAGGGTGCAGTTATGAGGGCAAACGCCAAGAGTGTGTTCGGTTTGATGATGTTGCAAGCTCCGAAAGGAACCGAACTGATAATTGAGGCGGAAGGACCCGACGCGCGGGAAGCGGTTGAAGCTCTGGTACATCTCATAGAGGTGCAAAAGTTCAATGAAGACTAAAGATTGGGAGGTTCTAACCGGCATCGGCCTGATACCGGGAAAGGGGAAAGGTAGGGCTTTCATATTTCGTAGGCCCGATAATATGGAAGAGGATGTTGAGGGTACCCTTGACCGCGTTGCTAAAGAGCTGGAGCACCAGAAAGATGACATATTCGCACAGTTCGTACGTCTGATAATAACCGACGGTGTTTTTAGAAGCAGGCTTAAAACCTGTTTAGAGATGGAAGCGCCCGAAAAGGTGGCCGTGGATATAGCTCTTCGCCCTCTCATTCGGAGGATGAGGGAAGGAGATCCCTTCTTTGCCCGCAAGGCTCAGGAGATCGTTCAGATTATTCATGACATCCTACACAATGGCACCTTTAACCTGCCCATCGGCCCTGAGACCGTCTTTATCGGCGAGGAGATTAGCGTTCCTCTGGCGCTGAAGTTAAAGGAAAAGAAAGTTGCCGCTGTGGTAGTTGGCAAATTGGCGTCCGATTCCCATGCCGCTATAATATTGGCAAACGCCCAAATACCTACGGTTGTGGGTATATCCTCCAAAAATTTCCAGGAAGGCGAGTTGCTTTACGTGGATGGCGAAGCCGGGATCGTCTCACGAAGGCCTATTCCCCAACAGGAGAGGATTGTCCACGTGCGGAAGGGTAGGTTTTTCCAAACCGCTGACGGTCAGACGGTGGAGATACTTCTAAACGTAGATATACCGGAGGATCTCTATTGGGCCAAGCGGTACGAGACGGGTATAGGTTTGCTACGCACCGAATATCTGATAAGTCAGAGCATAGATAGGGTGCCATGGGAGGATTTTGCCTCTCTAGGTAACCCCGTTATCATCCGTGCCTACGACGTGGGAGGTGATAAGTACCACGGAGAGCGGAGCGCTATGAGGCTTCTTAACGATTTAAAGGAAGAGTTCGATGCCCTGCTGGAGGTGATACGGAGGTTCCCAAACTTCCATATAATGATACCCATGGTAGCCTTTCCAGAGACGGCGCGCACCTTCTACACCTATCTGAAGGATAGGGGAATAAATGGTGCGGGCTTTATGGTGGAGATTCCCTCTTTCGCTCTGGCCTTAGAAAAGACCGAACCCTACTCCAGCTTTTTCTCCGTGGGAACCAACGATCTATGGGCTTTCTTCACGGGAAGAGGGAGAGGCAAAAGCGATATAAAAGAGCAGATCCATCCCGTGTTTGGGGATCTTTTAAGACACATTCTCAAAGTCACGTCCAAACCCACGAGCGTGTGTGGTCAGTTAGCCTCCGACGAGGATGGTTTGAGATTTCTTCTGAGCTTGGGATACCGTCGCTTTTCTGTATCACCCTCTTTCTTTGTGAGGGCCGTTAAGGTGGTGGAGGCTTGGAGAGATGAGTAGAATATATTCGGAGATCTTTAAGACTCGTAGAGAGGTCCTTAGGAGTCTTTTGGCCGAGTTTATCTACAGGCGGGAGAGTGTAGAGGAGAAACTGGATAGCTTTTTGGAAAACGTCTCCGAGAGGGAGGGATTAACCTCCAAGGAGCGGAACCGTTTGAAAGAGTTGCTTACCTTTTATCTGGAGAACGAGGATCTCCTTTACGAACACTTAACCAACACCCTAGTAGGATGGAAACCTGAACGTCTTCTGCCGCTAGATAGAGCGGCGATACTGGCCGGTATGACCGAACTCCTTTTAGGTGAGGATTCAGATTCCGTGATATACGATTACGGAACCTTCGCAAAGAAATTTTCCGCAGACAGATCCCCATCCTTCGTGATGGGGGTTTTAAAGTCCTTCAAAAAGAGGTTGAAAGATGGAGAGAGGGGAGATAGTACTTCTACTTAAGGATATAGGTTATCGGCCAAGGCACTTTAAGTTTACGGTGTCGCCGGAGGAGATGGATTACGACGGCGAGTATTCCGTGGTGAGTGATGCCCGGATACTCGTAACCGTGGCCCGTACAGATACGGGATATCGTTTGAAAGTTGAGGGTGAGGTGCGCGTCAGGTTTGTATGCTCCCGATGCCTTGATGAGTACGAGGAGGACTTTGTCTTTGAGGACGAAAACCTCTTACGTCGCGGAAGGTATGAAGGAGGCATATCCCTCAAGGATGAAGACGTAGAGAGCATCTTCATAGAGAAAGATGAGATAGATCTCCTCCCAATAATAAGGGAGATTTTTATCTCGCAACTCCCGATAAATCCCCTCTGTTCACCGGACTGTCGGGGGTTGTGTCCCGTATGCGGCCTCAAGCTAGAGGCCGGGGTCACGCACGAACATGATCATAGGAGCGATACGCGCAAGCTGGGCGTAATACTGCAGGCTGCCTTAAAAGAAGGAGGTAAGAAGTGATTCAAGGGGAAATAGTTTCGGCGATAGTAGGAAGGGACATACATCCCTTGGTGGCCCAACTGCTCGTCCAGAAGGGGATAAACGATGAAGCCCTTTTGGAGGTCACGTTTGATCCCAAGGTTGAAAACCTGCCACCTCCGGAGTTGATACCCGACATGGAGGAGGCTGTAAAGCTTACGGCCAAATTCGTAGGCCGTAAGGAACCTATCCTTATCTGGGGTCACGACGACGCCGATGGTGTAACTGGCACCTCTATATTGTACGACGCTCTAAAAACCGTTGAAGGAAGGGTGTTGTACTATATACCCGATAAGAAAAGCAAAGGCGGACACTCCATCAACGAGGAAGGCTTGAAATTCGCATCCCAACATGGGGTAAAGCTTATAATAACCAACGACTGTTGCACCAACTCCGAAGACGAGATAGGATTAGCGAGAGACATGGGTATGGAGGTAATAGTTACGGATCATCACGAGGTTTTCGTCGAGAACCCCGATTACCTGATAGTAAATCCCAAACGTGGAGGTGCCTACCCGTATCTATCGGGATCCGCCGTAGCTCTAAAGTTCGCCTGGTATTTGTTTAAGATAACCAACCATTGGGACATATCTGCTATCGTTCAGAACAAACCGGAATACTTCGTATGGGCCACGATAGGCATAATAGCTGACAGGATGCCTATCTTTTCCGAAAACAGAGCCATATACAACAAGGCAGAGGAGATCTTCACGGAACATACCTTCGTTTTCCAGAAAGCGTATGAAAACGTAAAGAACAGGAAACCCACCCTTTACGAACTAACGAACATAATCTCCTCCTCCCAGACTAAAGGAAGCTATCACGAAGGGGTTGAGCTTCTTATGACCAAGGATATAAACGTGGCTGAGGAAATAATGCGCCGTCTCGTCACCTTCTCTGACATCTGGTACCACAAAGCCGAAGAGCTACTCTCCGAGGTGATAAAGGACGTATCCGTATCCCGTCCTTACATACTCGTCGATTTGGGAAAAAAGGGTATGGGTTACTTAGGATACGTGGCCAACAAACTGAAGGAGAAGTACAAGGTACCCTCCATAGCTTTAGGACGCAGGGAAGATAGGAAAGTGGTGGGAGAGTTGAGAGCACCCCAGGGTTTTGACACCTTACAGCTATTAGAGAGTCTATCTTGGATGCTCATAGACTACGGTGGCCACAAGGTAGCCTCTGGTTTCTCCATGGACGAAGCCTTTTTACCATCACTTTTGGAGGAGGTGGAGGCCTTCTTCTCGGAGATGGGTAAGATAGATTACACGAAAGCTAAAGCGGATCTGATCCTAAAGGCAGACGAGGTCGACGACAGGTTTTTCAAGGATCTGGTAAAGATGGGCTTTCTCGGTTTGAACGCCTACGTTCTCATAGAGGGTAAGTTAGAAGACATAACCAACAAGATGTTGAGTGTGCGCGTCATCGATCCCCAAGGGTTCCTGGGCCTGTATCCTCCCGAAACGAAAGTGAGGATTCTCCTGCAAACCACCCCCGATGGTCTGTATTTGGACACCATGGAGAAGTTGTAACACCGTTTGGAAATTCTAAGCCTGCTCCTCTATAATAGATGGTTATGCGGGAGTTAAACGTAGCAAAGCTGCAGGAAGTTTTTGAAAATTTTAAGACCATGATGGAAGGAGGTCTGATCGCTGCCGACATCTTTGACAAGAGGAATTTGGTTCCGCTCATAGGTTACAACTCCAACCCGGTCGCTTGCGCTCTCTTCGGAAAGATCTATCACTTCATAAACGAAGCTGCAAGGGATGCTGGCTTTCCACCCATGAATCGCTACTATCTAATAGATATGCAGGATAACAAAGCTGTCGTGGTTGTAGACCTACACGAGGACTATCTGTTAGGCATGTTGGTTGACTTTGACAGGATACAGATCGGGATAGTCCTCAACGTGGTCATACCGAAGGTTATAAGGGAGTTCAACGAAAAGGTCTTCTCATGAACGACGGCGAGCTTGAGAAGAACCTCAGTGAAGCGTTCAACCTCCTCAAAGATGAATTCGCCTCTATCATGGTAGGTATGGGCGTTGTGGATCTAAGAAACGGTTACATCTGGCCTCGGAGCTATGGTCTGGATAGGAAGTTTCTTCTAAGTCACGCTCGCATCATGAACCAACTCATACGGTTCTCCCAAGAACCTTTAGACAGGCTCGGTCATTTCTATATGTATCCAAGTGGGAAGGATATGCTCGTCGTCGTTTTCAACGTGGCCACGCAGTATGCTTTGGTAGTGGTAGTGAAATTAGAGGAAATCCGTATGGGAACTATCCTCACGGTGTTCCTTGGAGGTTTAAAGGAGATCGTTGCGGGGCGGTATCGTGCCGATCTCATAAACCGAGTACGTAGGATAAGAAACCTTTTGAGCGTGAAATGAGTTTTCTGCGGTAAAATAACCGGTGATGCATCATCTATGAAGTACAACATCGTGATGCTCATTACCGACGTCTTAGCCGTGATCCTATCTTCAAGTTTAGCTTTCCTACTGAAATTTAGGGGCAAGTACCTGCAGGAGTTTTCCAACCGGTGGCGGGAATTTCTGGTAATCCTGGTTATACTCTTGGCAGCGTTCGCCTTCAAGAGGTTGTATTCCCAGAGGAGACTCTTCTATGAGGAAACGCGTGAGATCATAGAGGCTCTGGTCCTCACAATGGTTCTCGTGTTCGGTTTCTTCGCCATGACCCGCACGGACCCGGACTACTCCCGTCTCTTCATAGGGATGAGCATAGCCTTCTCCTTCGTTCTGGTCCCGGCCTTCCGATGGATCTCAAAGCGACTGTTCAACGGCTACCTGAAGG
>JAADCS010000085.1 GCA_013154295.1 Thermotogae bacterium | reverse complement strand
CCATGATCAGTTGTCCTTACACTCTTTAACCCATTTACGTCCATCACACAAGCAATAAACCCCCATAAGATAAAAAGCTATAGCAAGGAAGAAAAATAGTCAAAGAGAGCAGAAAAGAGCCACAGAAGATGCTAAGGAAGGTGAAGAGGTATTATAATGCAGAGGCTATAAATAGGTAGAATGGTATAAGGAGTTTGGCCTTGAATGTGGTGTCGTTTCCTCTTGGAAGAATCTTTCTGGAAAGGTCAAAAGTTTTCGTTCCCTAGGCCTTGAGTGTTATAGTTTTGAATGCCCTATTTATGACCGTAGGAAAGGCCGTTGCGTCCAAGATTCCACAGAGGCTCTAAAGTCCGATTTAGAATGATTTCTCCCGATGCCCCAATGTCGTAAGTGTGAGCGTGAAACCTATAAAAGCTCTTCATACTGTGCGTTTCATTACGGTCGGGAGTTTGAGGAGGATCTGAAGAAGCTGGCCGAGCTGGAGATTGCCGAGGAGTGGGTGAAAACAAGGGAAGCGTTGATCAAAAAACTGGAGCCTATCAAGAGTGAGTTTATCTCACAGTTCAAAGCCTACGTCAAGGAGGTCCTCAGCTCACAGAAGCGCATCTTAGACCTAAGCTATTTCGTATTTCCCGCTTTTACCAAAGAGGAGTGGGCACAACTGTGGAGGGATTTAGGGGCCGACGAGGATGGAGGTAGGGTTGATTTGCGGAGGTTAAACGTTGGGATACGGTTTTACAGGGTGGTTTTCTTAGAGGAGACAAGGTTTATATTTTGGAACTTTGGTGATGGGGTTTTCTTTGATAAAGCCCAAATCTATGCTACGATAAATTTTAATGGCGCCCAATTTGGCAATAAAGTGTCATTTGTTGAGGCAATTTTCAAATTTGATGGAGGAGATATTAATTTTCAAAGGGTAAAGTTCGGCGATGGGGTTTGGTTTGATAAAGCCGAAATTTATTCACCAATAAGTTTCAACGGTGCACAATTTGGTAATCAGGTGTCATTTGTTGGGACAATTTTTACATTTGACGAAGGAGAAGTTAATTTTGTAAAGGCAAAGTTCGGCGATGGTATTTTCTTCGATAAAGCTCAAATTTATTCTCCTACAAGTTTCAACGGTGCACAATTTGGTAATCAGGTGTCATTTGTTGGGACAATTTTTGAGTTTAATGAAGAGATTAATTTTAATGGAGTAAAATTTGGTGATGGAGTTTTCTTTGCTGCAACAAATATCCCCTCTAACTTATCTTTATTCTACTCCTCAATAGGCGGTTCCATGATTTTCGAACGAATTGTATTCAAAAACAATGCAAAGATTCTTTTAGAAAACCTAACCTTTATCTCCGACGGCCACATCCGTACGGATATACAAACCATGGAAAGGATAATTTGGAAAGGCAGCAATCTATTCCAAGATCACCCCCGTGTTTTTCTAACAGCCGAGGAAGATGCAATACACGGTTGGGATAGATGGCCACCCCGTTTTTCACAGGAAGACTGGCAAAATAGATTAGGAAAGCTAGTAGAACTTTGGGGAAGTTTAGAAGAGGCCGAGAGGATATACAGACAGGTGCGTCTTATAATGGAATACAATGGTAGGTTCTCCGACGCCGGTGAGCTTTACATTATGGAGATGTATCTAAGAACTATTCGTCTTTTGAATGGCGATGGGAGCAAAAGGAACAGTGGAGATTCAGAGATGGGAGATAAAAGCTTCATCTTATCAAACTATCCACTAATCTTTTTGTTGCGAAATTCCTTTGATCAATCCAAGCATGTTGTAAGACAACTCGTAGTTTTTATAGTCTCCAACCTCCTTTTCCTACTCTCCTTCATGATCCTTCCCTTAGTCTCCGTTTGGGATTTCCTTAGAAAAAAAATCTCTCCTTCATTCAGGCCGTCCTTCACACCTACTATGGCCTACTCGGAGGGTGGGGGGAGAGGATATGTCGATCTATAGCCCATTTGATGTTATCAGGAGTATTTATGGGCACTTTAGCTTATGTTTCGACTTACCTAACTGAAACAGATACCCAGACAATACTCGATTTTATCATAAACACGCTATATATAACAATATTCCCATTTACTGACCCCGCTTCTAGTCCATTTTGGTCAGCTTATATAAATTCTTTTAAAGCCTCATATGTTATCACAACCATTATTATATACCTAGCCAAAATTTACGGCCTAACCCTGCTAACGCCTTAAAGCGTAAGTTCAGCCGTATCTCCGTCCAGTGAGATTCACGACGGCGTCTGGCTCGCGTACGTACAGGGGAGAGAAGGTGGGGGAAAGGGGGGTAAAAAAACCCTTATCAAACAGTAAGAACATACCGTAGGCCCTTAGGCGTGAGTCGGCTTCAACCATAGTGTATCCTTCGGGGGGTGGAAAATCTCCAGGGTATATCCCTAAAGGTACGACCCCGTCCTCCTTGGGAACCCCCTCCTTCACCTTAAAACTCTGGGCGTACAGTTGCCCCTTGCGAGCATCCGAAAACAGAACATACCTACCATCGTCGAGCCCCACGGCCGCCACCTGCAAAGTATTAAAACCGTACATGGGCACCCCAAAAATTAGGTGCACCGCCTTCGTGAAGGCCGCTCCTACCCTCAAAGAGGTAAAAAAACCGGGCCCCAAACTCAACAGAACCCCTCTTAAATCCCCCAATTCCACACCACCTATCCTAAGAAGCCCCTCCACCTCACCGTTCAACCTCTCTAAATGTTTAAAACTCTCCAACACCACACTACTATAAATCCTTCTCTCCACCCTCAAGGCTACAGAAAACCATCGCCTTGAGGTATCCACGGCCAAAAGAGGAGAAGTCACTTCTTCTTGTGTCGCATCTTCTTGCGGCGTTTTTTCAATTTATGTTTTTTTATCTTTTTTAGCTTACGCTTTCGGCCGCAGGGCATTTAGCCACCCCTCCTCTTACGATCTTCTTCTATCATCTTCTGGCGGATAACCTGTGAGAGCTTAAACTTTATCCTGGGCAGCTTCTCATCGCTCTTCTTGCGCTTGCGGCGTACGGGGATAAAGACCCCAAAGCCTCTTATCTCAACCCGCTCTTGGCGGATAAAAGCCTCGGCCAGTTCGGCCAAAAGGGCATCTACGATCTTGGCAAGCTGCTGCTTGGTCAAACCCGTGCGGTTCTTAAGCCTCGTTATGAGTTCGCCTTTCGTCATAGGGTGATATTATAAGGACGGTCAATTACAGAAGTTGCTATAGTACTACGTATCCGAACCCTACAAACAGATGGAGCCTTAATCCATCCAAAGCAGAATTTGGTCCCCCTTTCACCGAAACATCCCCCATTTTCCAATCCCCTCGTGTGAAAGCGATCGGATAGGAAACTCTAGCTCCAAAAAACAGGAAGCGTTCTTTTTTCCACACGGCTTCCACTTGGGGTACCAGTATCCATGGCTCCGTTCTTATCATGGTTATAGTACCTGGCGAAGTGAGCAAAGAGTCAAATACCGACACATTTTTACCAACTATCAAGTTGAGGTGAGATTTTCCGATCCCCAAGGAAGGAAATACGTAATTTTTCCCAAAGATCGGGAACATCTTGCCCAGGAAGTAGTAATATTCTCCACCGTCAACGTAGATCAAGCGATCTTGCCAGACTACCTTACGAGGAAGTATGGAGAAGGAGTAGCGTCCCACTCCCCAACCCTTAACGAACAACTGCCAACCTCCACCGCTTGAGATGTAAGCTTCCGGTACTCCCGGATAACCGTACTCCCATAACCTACGGTTAAGATCACCTACGTTAGGAGCGGCTATCCCACCCGCAAACTGATACACAAACCCCCATCCCCAGAAGAACTGAAGGAACTGGGAAAGCAAATCTCCAACGTTAAACATAGCCTGTATTTTACAGGCGTCAGGATAACCAACACACCCCCTTAAAATTCAGCCCTTGAGGTTGGAAGGTAAATGTATAGGCATCTTAGGATACGCGCGCACTGGGAAAGCTCTTAAGAAACTTTTGGACAGAATTGGTGGAAAGGCCTTCATCTCCGACCCCCTTTCTCCGCTGGCTCACGAGCGAGAGAACACCTATCGCATCTTGGGATGCGACCTAATCTCACCTTCACCGGGTATACCCCCAAGCCATAGGATATTACGTCGGGCCGAGATCTCCCAGATACCTATAGTTTCCGAGGTAGAATTGGCATGGAACTATATGCGTGGTAAAGTTTTGGCGGTAACAGGCACCAACGGTAAATCTACTGTGGTGCATTTCATCCACACCTTGATTCCTAACACCAATATCGGAGGCAATTGGGGAGTTCCAGCTTCTACAATAGCTTTCAACCAAGGTGATTTCGTTCTTGAAGTATCCTCCTTCCAGCTTCACTACATACGTAGATTCAGACCTAACATTGCTATGCTTACCAATGTGGCCCCCGACCACTTGGACTGGCACGGCTCTTTTAAAGATTATCTTGAAGATAAGCTTCGTATATTCTCCAACCAAATGAATGGAGATGTGGCTATATTGAACATGGATGATCCATATTATCCCAAGGTAAAGAAAAGGATTAGAGTGGAAATTGTACGGATTAGCTTAAAGAATCCCAAAGCCGAGTTTTATTCCAATGGTAGATGGGCCTACACTCCATTTGGTAGGATAGAAATCCCACAACACCTTAAAAAAAACATTTACCTTTACGATCTTCTTCTCTCGTTGGCAGGTGCGATTCAGTTAGACACTCCCGACAACGTTTTTACCAGGGTCCCTCTCTTAACACTTCTTCCCCATCGTCTTCAAAAGGTAGGTGAGATAAACGGCGTTACGTTTTACGACGATTCCAAAGGTACCAACCCCTTGGCCACTCGCATGGCGCTCCTCTCTTTCGAGGGGAAAGTGATTCTGATAATGGGTGGTGACGATAAGGGGTTGGACCTCTCAACCTTACGCGATGTGTTAGCTCAAAAGGTCGCTGCAATAGTAGCTGTTGGGAAAAACCGCTCGACCATCCATCGCCTTTTCTCGGATCTGGTAGCCGTGCTGGAAGCCCAGAATTTCAAGGAGGCCGTAGAAATAGCTTATAGCGAAGCACTGAAGTACTCGGTTCCCGTTTTACTTTCACCCGCCTGCGCCTCTTTCGATATGTTCCGGAACTACAAACATCGTTCAAAGGTGTTCAAAGAAGAAGTGAATAGACTGGAGAGCGAAATTCAAAACTTACGTTAACTAAACGTTCGGCCGTAGAATTGCCGCCCTATGGAGAAGGTAATAGGGATAGATCTGGGCACGACCAACTCGGTTGTGGCTGTGGTGGAAGGAGGCGAA
>JAADCS010000133.1 GCA_013154295.1 Thermotogae bacterium | reverse complement strand
ACCAAAGATATGTTCGTGCTTTTACTCTCCAACGAAGGCTTGTAATCGTAGGAAGTGAAAGGAACGGTGATTAGAACATTTGGCATTTTTCCCAAAACAACGCTGGTCAAACACTCGCTCCGAGTCAAGGAGTTTCTACGACAACGGAGGCGTTTTAAGGGGACTTTTGTGAAGTAAAAAGGCATTAGCAATATAGGGCCGTAGAGGACTCAACTATGTGCTTGGATTGTGAGAGTGGAGAATATACCCTTTGTGCTGGTTTAGGTATAACAAAACTTTTATTAGTAAAAAATTCGCACAAACTTCTCAAAATAGCGACAATTCATTACAATTTTGAACCGAAATCAACCATATTAATAGGATATTTACTATATCTATACACCATCCCTAAAATGCGAACCTCTCATGGTAAAGCGTAGAGTCCTGTACGGGAACGCGTTGCGGGTACTGGTTCTGATCATCTTAGGCGTGGCCTATATCTCGTTGCTCTCCCCCTATCCCACGGGACCCGGCGACACCTCCAAATTCCAGTTCCTCTCCAATGTTTGGGGAACTGCCCACAGCCCCGGCTATCCCCTGTACGTGGTCGTGCTTCACTTTTGGAGCTTCGTTGTGCCTTTCGGTACCCCGGCTTTTAAGAGCAACTTCCTGCAGGTGGTGTTGGCTCTGGCCGCGCTTAACATGATGTGGTCCACGGGCAGGAGAATGGGGGTTTCTAAGATTCCTATGGCCGTTTCTGTGCTCATCGGGGGAGGAACATCGATTTTTTTGCGGTTCGGTACCTTGACCGAGGCTTACATGTTTTCAGTGTTCATGGGGATGCTGGGAATGTACCTTTTGGTGGTCCATCGCCGACCGCTCATATCGTGGGCTGCTCTCTCCTTTGGCCTATCCCACCATCCCTTAGGTGTGGTGTTCATGCTCACTTATTTTCTTCTCTGTAGGGGTAAATTCGGGTTTAGACTTAAAACGTTCCTCTACATGTTCATGATTCTCCTCTTAGCGTACCTACCCTATCTGCTTGTGATAGCTTGGACGGTATCTGACTATGCCCTCTACGTTGAGAGTAGAGCCCATAACCTCGAGGAGTTGCTTCACGTTATCACGGGCCGACGGTTCGGCAGTTACATGGACCTTTTAAACCTACACAAAAACCTCCTGTGGCTCTCTAAGGGCATCAAGTCCTTTTTGAAGAACTACTTACTTCTCATACCCCTCTTGACCTATGCCCTAATACGCTTCAGGAGTTTGAAGGTCAGCGTCCTGCCTTTCTTATCTTCCCTAATTTTACTCTTTGTTATAGTTTCGCTGTATCACATACCGGACATCGCTGACTATCTGGTGGTGGCTCTACCCTTCAACGTGCTCGTAGGAGCCGTAGCCTTAGACGATCTAAAGGACAGGAGATGGGTAACTCTTCTGTTCGCGTTGGCGGCTCTGTTGCAAGTTCTCTACGTCTCCACCAAGGAGTTCAGATGGAAAGTGAGGTTGGAGACCGCTGAAAGGGAATACAGAAGAACCGTCTACGGTCTACGAAACGTCGCTCTGATACCCCGAAACTCCTACAACCACCGCCAGCACATGCTGTACTACGTTTTAGGTGAGGGGTTAGTTCTCAGCAATCAGGTTTATCCCATATACTACTTCGACCCTACAGGGATCAAAAGCTACCTATGTGGAAGTTTCCCCTATCCCGTGGAGCAGAACCGTCTTCTCTTGAAAAGGGCTAACCCTCCGGCGGGCTTAAGGGTAGTTACGTATGGCAGGGATTACACCAAAGAGCTTGAGAAGGTCGGATGCCAGCACAAGCGTATAGGAGACAAACCTTTGTACGAGGTTTCCTGCGAATGCGGAGAGCGATGATAAAGTCTTGGTAACGCTATATCGTTCACCAATAATGCATGAACTCCCTTTTCTATAGGGTAAAATTTCCATCCTGAACGGAGAAGCTTTTGCAGCCGATGCCGGATGCAAGGGAACGATCCATACTCCTTTGCCTCACAGAGGTCACCGTTTGTTAGCATAGAATTCTATTCAAGTAGAATTGACCCTACTCTGGATACAAAACTGGCATAAGTAGTACCATCCTAAAGACGTATCTTCACTTAATGGTGATGGGGCACTCTCCGCTCCTCAAATGAATGGTATAGAAAATCCCCCCACATTTGTGGATCCCTTCAGCTTCCCTGTCCTTTCGCTTTCACAGTATTTTTCTTAGTACCCTACTTTGTTCCTTTCTCTCCTATTGCCGGTTAGTCAACACCCGCAAAGCCTCATCCAAACCTTTCTCCTCATCCCTACTTAAAATGAAAAGGATCTCTGCCAGATCACTTTTCAGCTTGGTCCGATCATTGGAACCGAGAGCATCGTAAAGGGCTGACAAAAAACGTTGCACTTTCCTCAGAGTCACCAAATCCACGTCGTAATGTAACAGTTCCAGAATGTCTAGAATGTTCTCTTTTACGTCCTCGGCTTCCTCCAACTTTTGAAGTATATCAAGGTATGATCCCAGAACGTCGGATAGTACCGAGAAATGCGCCTCTCTTTCCCTCTCGGTTTTGCCGATGCCCATCTGATTAGATACCACCTCAGCTGCGTACTCCAAAACCGGTATCAAACGACCATCTGAAGCCATTCCCATGGCCTCAGTCAGGGCTTTGAGCATACGGTTCATGTACCCCTTGCGCCGTTTGTAGGAATCGTAAGGTTCCAACACGTAACTGCTCATCCAAGATTGAGCCTCCACCACCTTGCCTATAAACTCCTTCATGAGGTGGTTATTTTAAGGATCAACCGTCTCAATCATGTACTCCTTACCGTTCCTTTTAACCTTGACGTATCTAAGTGATCCTTCTTCGGAAAAGACAAGAACGACCACCCACCCACCCAAGGCTTCTCCTTCCCCCTTTCCTATCTCTCTTAGCACCCGTATAGTCTTAAACTCCCCTCTGACGTCCCTTGAGATTCCCGTGAGCTTTTCAGTTTTCTTTCTCCGATGATCGAACAGTATCAACTCGTCCCTTGAGGGTAAATAGACGGCGACCAGATCTTCACCGTTGGAAGTTATTTGGGCTGCATCCTTAAGGTCGTATATCTTTATAAGTTGCCCTCCTCTGTAGGCGTAGATCTCTCCGTTCTCAAGCACCCAAATCTCCCGCCCTGTCCAAACGAAGGTAGGATCCTTGAGGTTTTTCCCCAACTGGAATACTCTAACATCCTTCTCGTTACATTCTATATTCTCGCCATAAAGGTTCAGGGTGTAGGTAGTATCCTTCGCTATCACTCTCCCACGGATCATCTCAAGGCGCAGGGATGGAACTACCTTTTTTAAAGTATCCTTTAGAAGACGAGTGTTTAACCGAAAGACTACTATACGATCAGGAAAGGTACGGCTCCAGGCCAGTAGGCTTATGTCTCCGTCTATGTGGGAAGTTGCCAGAAGGCGCACGTCCGCCGGCTGTTCACCGTAGATCGTCTTGAGGTCGGAACAGGGGGAAAAGGGTTGGGTCAGTCTAAAAAGGAGATGAGGACGACTTACAAAAATCACTCCACCGACCTCGTCGAATACCCTTCCTCTGCGGGATGCGGTGTATCCGCTCACACTCTTACCTATGAGCATATCGCTCAAGCGCATCTCCATACCCAGGGTGGAGGAACACAGTAGCAGGATCATAGGCCTACGGTACGTTTTAGGTAGTCGACAAAGGCGGATCCCATTTTGCGAGCGGCAAAGAGAAGTAAATCCGGGGATCTGGTGAATATGTACCTGGCCCATTTGAAGGCATCTATCTCATCTATCTCCTTACCGTCAAACAGAGGACTAAGACGTTCGAACAGGTAGATCAAATCCTGATCATTCATCTTCAAAAAGGCTCTACGAATCTCGTAGGCCAGCTCATACTCCCCGCGGTTCATTATCTTCCAGAACCGATCATGATACTCTTTAAGGCGCTTGGCCGATAGATCCCCCTCGGCGAGAGCTTTTGCTCCCACCTCACCGGCCACACTTCCGGACACCAAAGCAGCCGGTATCCCACCTCCCGATATAGGTTCAGCCAACCGGGCAGCGTCCCCCACGACCATTATGGCGTCGGAATATATCCGCAGACGATGTCCCCCAACAGGAACCACACTACTGGTGAATCCCAACATCTTCGCTCCTTTAAAGTAGCGGGATACAAAATTTTCCAGATACTGACGAGGTGATACACCCTTAGGGGGGATAGCTACACCTACACCTACGTTTCCATAATGTCCCCCCTTGGGAAAACTCCAACCGTACCCTTTCCAACAGCACCAGTCGCCTACGAAGAAGTCTATACGTCCATCCTCCACAGCTGGATGCACCATGAAGTACTCAAGAGCGTAGTGGTAGTCTTCTGGTCCTATATCTAACTTTAAACCTGCCTGTTTGCCAACGGAGGATCCGGGGCCGTCGGCTCCTATCACCAGGCGAGCCTCTACAACCTCCTCCTTACCACCGTAGATAAAAAATATTCTCCAAAGACCGTTCTGTCGTTTAAGGCGGGTAAAGTTGGCTTTGATCAGAAGTTCGGCTCCAGCTTCGGCGGCCGTTTGGGCCACGTATCTATCGAAGATTTTCCTCTCCAGAACGTAACCGACTCGTTCCTTGTGGATGGTAAAAAAGCGACCATCGGGGGCATAAAAGCGGGCAGAGTTTATAGTGGAAGCTATGAATCTTGGATCGGCTTTGAAGTAGAGAGTGAGAGATTGATGGGAGATACCCTCGGCACATTGAACCACCTGTCCAAATTCGGAACGTTTCTCCAAAAGGAGCGTCTTAGCACCACCTTCGGCTAACCTACGAGCCGCCATGGAACCTGCTGGCCCTCCCCCGACGACTACGGCATCGTATCTTTCCATACCTCCGATTATACACCGGTACGATGTGCCACCAAAAGGTTTCGAGCTCTGTGGTAGAGTCTAGTCTGGTTCGGATGGTATGCCAAACGGCTGTCCCCTATCAAAATGGCGGCTGTGCAGAAAAGTAAGGTGTCCGTTCCGCTGTAAGTGTACTTAGGTTAGAGCTCCCGATTATCTACCCAAGAGCTTGAGCGTTTTGACCCCATTTCCGAGGCGCACCTTGAGGATGTAGGGACCGGTGTGGGGGGCCTTGAGGGAGACCTCGTAATCTCCGGCCGGCACGAAGCCCAGGCTGCCGCCCCTTATCCTCCTCCCGTCGGCCGAATACAGGTCCCAGCCCACATAGGAGGCCTCGCCAAGATGCACGGTGAAACCTCCCTCCGTGAGGATGACCGCCCTACCCTCTCTTCCCGGCCTCTCGGCCACGTCCGTGG
>JAADCS010000005.1 GCA_013154295.1 Thermotogae bacterium | reverse complement strand
CCAAGACGTTGACGGCCGTTAGAAGGGTCGGATCAAGGACTATCACGTGGTCCGGCTCGTAAATATTGGTGCGCACGAATAGGCTGCCGGGGTCTCCGACGCGCACAAAGGCTGCTACCGGTGCACCCCGGCGTTCAACTCCAAAGTGGGGAAAAGCTTGAATGTACTTCCCCTCCTTGAAAAAAGCCCGTGCCAGGATCTCGGAGGCCACGACTGCCCCTTGACCCCCACGACCGTGGATCCTGATCTCAATCATGATTTCCTCCTTTGTACTCGTATTATACCCCCGAAAAACCGTACGACCTTCCAACTTCGGACGTAAAATAGTCGCAATGATCCTGTGGTTACTCTTTCAGAGCGACACCCTCCAATCTGCGGAGGGTAACCAACCAAGAGAGACGGTACAAGAAGAGGAGGTGATAGTGGGTGAAGCGGAGCTACAGATAACGGATTTCAAACGCCCCCTGTACTTCTATTTGCCGGATATGGTTTCCCTGGTACCCGAATGGAAAGATGTATTCTCTTTGAGTTTTGAAGATTCGCTCTCCTTCTTTGAAAGATACACCCTGCCACCGAAACCCCAAAAGAAGGGCTGGTTCTCTAAGGGTCCCCAGAGGGAAAAGTTGGTAGAATGGTATCTACAGGCGGCGAAGTACGGTGTGGGGTTGGTGAGGGTAGGACTTTTTGAGGATGCGTTGGAGATTCTCAAAGAGGTAGCCCAGTCTGACTATCTCACGGGGGGACCCTCTTATGTCGTCCGTACCTACCTGATACTCGCTTACCTCTACTCCGGTGATCCTGAGAGTGGTAGAACCTTCGGTTCGATCTTTCTGTCGGACTATTACAACCGTCCTTGGAACGAGGGGATAGGATGGGTAGTTTGGGCTACCGGAGAGTCGAACTTCTACGCCAAACACTGGCTCCAGGCTGAATCCATATATGCACGCAATATAAACGAAGGCAAGTTGCCCAAGCTGGTGGCCCTCTCCCGTATGGGAGCTGCATGGTGTAACCTACACGCCGGCAAGTATCCCGAAGCCTACAGCCACGCCTCCCAATCCGAAGGCCATCTTTCGGGCGTGCCTAAGGCCCATGCTCTCTTGGCCAAGGCGATAAGCGCCTTCAACATGGGAAGAACAGAGGAAGCTTTGAACGTCCTTTTAAGCATCGGAAAGACCGGCCATCCACCCACCGATGCCGAGATCCTCTACTACTTAGGTTTTATATACGAAGCCATGCGTGATTACCAGAAGGCCCTCTCGTACTATCAAAAGGTCATGGAAGACTACGCCAACCTCCCAAGAGCAGGTGATGCCGCCTACCGCACCTATACCATCTACTTAGGTAACGGCAATCAGGAAGCTGCCAAAAAGACCTTAATATGGTTCGTTGAACGGTTTCCCAACCACCCTGATGCCCCGAGGGCTCTCTATACCCTGGCCGAAATCTTCTACAATGAAAAGGATTATAGGTCCTCCCTAAAGTATCTCAAGCAGCTCTATACGAACTACCCAGAGTCGGATCTCTACTCCGTAGCACGCCAAAGGGCGCAACAGGTCTACGGAATACTCTCCCGACAGGATACTACCATACTTTGGGAGTTTCTAAGGGAGTTTCCCAACAGTAACGATGTGGCGGAGGCATTTCTTTACTGGGGCGGCAAGTTCTTAGAGGAAGGTAAGGATACAGTGGCAGCCCGGTACCTATACAGGATGGGTGTAGAGTTTCCCAAGCATCCCCAGGCTCCCGATGCCCTCCTCTCCGCCGGAAAGATATACTTCAACCTAAAGATGTGGAGCGATGCGGCCCAAACCTTCCGTAAAGTGGTACGGCTCTATCCCAACTTCAAAAACGTGCGCGAAGCCAAGATACTGTTAGCGGTCTCTCTAATAAACCTTAAAAAAGACATAGAAGCCATCCGTATCCTTGAGAAGGAACTACAAAAACCCGACCTCACCGATGCCGAACGGGCCGACATCTACAAGTACCTTGGCATAGCATACAAAGCCCTAGGAAAATCCTATAAAGCCCGGAACTATTTGGAGGAAGCCAAAGTCCTCTACTTCGCCTTGGGTAAGTTGGACGAAGTGGATAAAGTGGATAAGCTCATGGAAGATATACCGTACTGACCGTAATGAACCTCTTACAATACCTCCAGAGAGAGTACGGGTTTTCAAGGAGGAAGGCTTTTAGGCTGATCCGTAAAGGTAAGGTTAAGGTGGGAGGAAAGGTCGTTACTCAACCACTCCATCCCATACTCGATGAGAAAGTGGAAGTTGAAGGTTATGAGCCAGGAGGAATGAAAAGTGTCTTCTACGTGACATTCCACAAGCCCCCAGGTTTGGTAGTTTCGCGTTCTGATCCTCATAATCCTACCATATACACCATCTTACCTCCGGAGTTTATGAACCTACGGGCCGTAGGACGTCTTGATAAGTACTCGGAGGGTCTTTTGCTTCTGACCAACGATGGTCTTCTTATCCATAGACTAACCCATCCCAAGTATGCTGTACCCCGTGGTTATCTGGTAAAGGTATCACCTTTCCCCGATGCGGAAGTAACCGATGCGGTTAAAAGAGGAATAAAAGATAGAGGGGAACTTTTAAAGGCCCACGAAAGCCGGATATTGCCTAATGGCTGGTTATACCTGGTACTGAAACAGGGGAAGTACAGGGAGATCCGTAGGATGATGCAACACTTAGGAAGAAAGGTTAAGGTACTTAAAAGGACCTTTTACGGCTCCATACGCCTTGACGTACCCAAAGGTAGTTGGAGGTACCTGTCTTTAAAAGAGGTGGAGGAACTTAAGAGGATGGTGGGATTGTAGCCAAGGTGACCAGCATTGGGGTTTCAACCTTATATTAAAGTCGTGCAGCTTGTAGTGCTTTCGAAATGGGAACCAGATGAAAAGTTTAAGGAGGCTCTCTTTAGAGCCTTGGAAGAGACGAACGTGAATACCAAAGGCATAACTGTAGCCCTCGTAGATGGAAATTACATGGCATCCTTAAAGGAGAGATTCTTCGGTGTAAGAGAGACCACGGACGTTTTGACTTTTACCTACGATGATGTCAAGGAGGTGGTTGTCTGCCCCTCCTTCTTGAAAAACGATCCCTACGAGATAGCCCGACGGATTTTTCACGGTATTCTTCACGCTTTGGGTTACGACCATAAGGTGAAAACAAAAGCTCCAAAGATGAAAAAGCTAGAAAAGATTCTTATGGAAACCTTCAGGAAGTACTTCTAATCCCTACCTGTTGCGGTCGGCTCGCATTATCACAACACGTCTAAAGCTACCTTCATCGCTAATCTCAACTTGAAAGTAGGGGAGTGACTTTTTGTCCTTAGCCTTGGAAACGTGGTAAAAATCGCCTCTGTCCAACTCCTCCGTGGGTTCGCCGTACTTATCTCTAAAGGTCCTTCTGTAGAAGTCTCTAACCTTTGGGTAGGGATCCGTGGTGTTGAGATACACCCTAAGGAACGAAACCTTCTTGCCACCGGGAGCAAAGACTTTTTCGGAGTGTTCCACCACCGAACCCGGATACCTGGGCAGTGTAACAGCATCCTCGTCGTACTCCCCCTTATCCCCCTGGGGTATGGATCGCTCGGCAACTTTCGCCTTCCGCTCGACCTTGCTCTCGGAACATCCAACGATTATTCCAAACAACATCACCAACAAAACCATCCTCATGGAATCTAATTCTAAGGTGGAAACACATCGATGTGGGCTGGCCAACGTTCCGTCTTTTTATTGAGCGAATATTCACGAGTTCAAAGTATTCAAGCGGATGTTCGGTCCCTCGTTATAGAAATTTCCGACCATATACTGCCTGCCATCGCCATGCCTAACAGGAGCTTGAAACAAATCGGTTTGAGATTCATAAAATGTTTTCAGCAAATAATTAGGCAAACGTTGAAAATAGTGAAGTGTCCCCGAATCATTTCGGCAAAATCCTGTGATACAGATTTGCAGGCAGAGGTTGCCACAGATTCTAAATTCAAGACTATAATACACACCTATGCGAAAGGTAATGTGGCTTCTGCTGGTACCCGCCCTTTGGTTGGCGGGGTGCGGTGGAGGTGGAAAGGAGAGCGCCTCCGAGAGCGCCCCCACGACTGAGCAAACCACGATGGTGGCCGACCAGAACAACCGGAACGATGATCAGCAGGTCAGCGAGTTCGGCGTAGGTCCCATCCAGGAACCCATGAATATACCGGAAACTATAGACGAGGCTTTAGCCAAAAAGGGTGAAGAACTGTTTGACAAGAAGGGCTGTACCGCCTGCCATACCTTGGACGATCGGAAGGTAGGACCACCCCTACGTTACGTGGCAGACAGCGTACGTCCCGAATGGATAATGAACATGATAATGAATCCAGAGGAGATGATCCTTAAGGACCCGCGCGCCAAGAGGCTATTGGAGGAATACGGCGTACCTATGACTAACCAGAACGTAAGCAAGGAGGAGGCGAGAGCTATACTTGAATATTTGCGTAAAGCAGCAAAAGAGAAGAAAAACTAAAGGAGGTAAGGATTTATGAAAAGGCGCACCCTGATCCTTGTAGGATTAATAGCGGCAATTGGAGCGGGCGCCCTCTTTATGGGCTGTCCGCCTAAGGAGAAATCGGCGGCCAAGGCTGGGGCCTCCGTGGCCGAGAAAGTATACGTAGCCCCTGGAGAGTACGACGAGTTCTACGCTTTCTTCTCCGGTGGGTTCAACGGCCAGTTGATGGTCTATGGGCTGCCTTCCGGTAGGCTGCTCAAGATCATACCCGTATTCTCGGTGTTCCCTCGCAACGGCTACGGATACACCGAGGAGACCAAGGCCATGCTCATGACGTCCCACGGCTTCATACCTTGGGACGATACCCACCACCCTGAGCTGTCCCAGACTAACGGTGAGGTGGATGGCCGCTGGGTCTTCATAAACGCGAACAACACCCCTCGCGTGGCCCGTATAGACCTGGCCACCATGGAGACGAGGGAGATAATGGAGATCCCCAACAGTGGTGGTAACCACCCCTCCACCTTCATCACCATGAACACCGAGTACGTGACGGCCGCTACCCGCTTCTCCGTGCCCATAGACATCAAAACCGGTAAGTTCAAGGACGTGCCCATAAAGGACTTCGCCAAGGAGTTCAAAGGAACTATCACTTTCATCAAAGTGAATAACGACCCCAACTACGAGGGTGAGGACAAGATGGAGATCGCCTTCCAGATCCTGGTGCCCGGCTACGACTACGACCTCGCCCACTGTGGTAAGGGGCCCAGCCACGGTTGGTGCTTCTTCACCTCCTACAACACCGAGCAGGCCCACACCCTGCTTGAGAAGAACGCCTCCCAACACGACAAAGACTACATCATAGCCATCAACTGGAAGAGGGCCGAGCAGTGCATAGACGAGGGCAAGTATCACGAGTTCCCCGCCAAGTACTACCACAACT
>JAADCS010000063.1 GCA_013154295.1 Thermotogae bacterium | reverse complement strand
AGGAGGATATAAAACGTCAATCCTCCCTTCTACTGGTCTCCTTACGCCAGCAGATTGACCTCTTGGAGAAAAGGGGTGGATAGCAGCCAGCGGCCTCGTGGGGGCTTCGGCCCCCTTTTTTGTGTGTAATATTTTTTGCTTCACAAAAGTCCCCTTGGATAACATCTCCGTAGAAACAGCGCTTGATCGGTACCTATTTGCCGAAGCTAATCACTCGCAATTTAGAAAAGAGACTTTTACTCTTTTACACAAACGAGGGCCTGTTAGACGAAAAGTTCTTTTCCCATCTATGGCACTACTTTTGGAGATAGGATTTTTCACTTCGGCTTGAACGCAAATATGAAATTGGACTACAGGGGAAGGTGGGAAACTTTTTGAAGGTGCCATCCAGCAGGAGTGTCTAAAAGCTCTGGATTGGATACGAAAGGATATTACAATTTAGGTGGTGGTGCGGGTAGCATAACCGATGGAGTAACGGACTAAAATTTGAGAGAAACGGTATTACTTCCCAACACAGTTCTACGACTTAGGGAAAATGTCGATGGAAGGAGAGAGCTTCACGAGCTATATGTTTCGCATACAGGAGGAGCTACCCGCCGTGTCCGTAGGTCTGGACTTCACGTTTTTGGACAAGACCAAGGGGGACTTCAGGGTGTTTGGGTTTGTAGGTAAAAGCTGATACTTAGGGAGCATAAACGGGGATACCCTTTGGGATATGAGGTGAAGTTTGGGGATGGAAATGGATATGGTTTCCGTGCTATTTACAGATGGGTATACGTTTGGTACGATAAGTTTGTGGAGCGGGACGAAGAGCTCAACTGCCTACGTAAAGAAACCGTGTTTGAGGCCCAACGAACTTTCTTCACTTTGGTGGTAGGCGGTGGAAAGTCCTTCACGTGGAAGGGGTGGGACGTCAGGTGGGGTATAGGCAACGTCCTGTTCTGGTGGAATAGCCTGTGGGGGCAGGCCGCTTACGACCCGGCGGCGGCCTATAAGACGTCCCCTCTCCTGTACATGCATTTAAGACGTCCGCTGTAGAGATAAATAATGTATTAAATAGTTTGTCAGTATCATGTTTTCGCCCTTATAATACCCTCCTATAATGAAGGTAGCAAGAATCATCCGAAGGGGCACGGACGGACTGAAGGGGATCCTTCAATCTCCTTCAATCTCCTTCAATCTCCTTCGCCGCGGTTCTGATGCTTGTGGTGGGCTCTCCTCTTAACGCTGTGGTCGTACCAGTAGAGTTGCCAGAGGATGTAACCTTAGAGGATTTTAATAATGGTAAGGTAGAAAAGATCGTTGATAGTTCCCTCGCGCATGCTAACCTTCAAGGGGTTAAAGATGTTGTTGTAATTTTTACGAGGAACGGTAAGGTGCTGAACTTAGACGAAGCCTATCCTGTGGGAAACAAGAAGGAAGAACCACTTGGCAGAAACTTAACTCCAGAGCGCGGGGACGGTTGGACAGATAGAGAGTGGAATGAAATATTATATGTTTGGAGTTTGGCATATCCCAGAATAAAGCGGATATATGGTGATCCCTATTGTAATATACCTTTTGGAAGTCATGTTGTCAGGATAGAAAAGGATCCACATATGGATCAAGATGGAAGATTTATAGCATCCCCGTGTATTGGCAAATCTACCATAAAGTTAAAAAGATGGGCTTCAAATTATGGGGAAAAGTGGGGGCCAATTCTTATACATGAGATGGCCCATGCTTTTAGAAACTGGAGGGTTGTCCCTTATGATCAGTTTGAAGAAGGACACGCTGAGTTTATTGAGGTTGAAGTTTCATCGCAGATATACGATGAAACCGGGAACTTCTGGGATTATGGTTACCTTTATCATGGAGACGAGCTTATTAACAATATACCTGTATATCCTACGTACGCTTTTGGGGTATATACCTTATTCCAGCAGTATAACACATCATTTGTTAAGGTTGGGGTATATCTGCTAAATCATGAATATCAGATAAATAGAGATTTAACCTCTTTGAGATATAAGATAGCTGGATATAGCTGGTGGAAACTGTGGTTTCGAGTTCCCACCTTTTTCAGAGAGTTCAATAATAGGATCTTCAGTATGTTTTCCCCTACAGCACCTTATGATACATATGTCGGTATAAGTAATTTAATAGTTGGACATACACGTTTGGAGGATAATCTCTACTTTCATGAGTGGTGGCAGAGACAATATGCTCTTGGAGGGGATGTAATAATAACAGATCATTTTACATGTTCCTCAGCGGAGTTTGGATTAGTGGGAATACCGAGCTCTCGGATCATAAAAGTAATGCTATATTTATACTGGCGGAAGCGCCAAGGATTTACATACGAAGAACGGCCATTTCCTTATTCTGAGCACGTGATTCTTCTAATTAAGGATCAAAACGGAAAGGAAATCCTAAATGCCCGTATACCAATGAGCGGCGAGAAGGGTAGAATTATTTGGACTGATACCTTACCTTATGGAACTTATAAAATTTATGCTTATCCTGAAACATGCCCTAATCTATATCAGGAACGGGTCGTGTATTTACCTGGGGAAAGCTTTTCTGCAGCGGTAGATACAAGCGTTTCTTTCATTGCATTGGTAGGTTCGGAACCTAAGGATTCTATTTATGTTTTCCCTGTGGGCGACTTATATCCCACCACACACGGTTATTATTTACATAAGTGGCCTATAAAAAGAGCGAGATATACAGTGTTAGATCACCTACACCCTGATCGATGGAGTCTGTTCATAAAAGATAAAGCCCCATACGTGGTTTATGCGGGTGGATGGACAAAGGTGCCCCCCGGACAACCTCAAAATGTGCGCGTTCTTTTTAAAAACCCTATAATGGGTATAATAGCAATAGCTTGGAAACAGAACAAAGAACTTGATATGTGGCGTTACAAAGTCGTATGGACGTTTACCGATACAACCGGGCGGGTTGATACGAACTACATTTACACAACTGACACCGTAATCACCATAGGCTCCGCAAATAGAAAGAGATGTGTGGCGTATGCCGTTAGCGTGTACGCCATAGATAGGGATGGAAACATAAGTGGGAAAAGTAATACGGTTATAGACGGATGGTGGGATGAGGATTGTGGGCCTAATCCGCTTATGGTATCCGTCCAGAATAACCTTTCAAATCGTACTCAAGCACGTGGTCGCTCGGAAGAAAAAATAGAGGTTTATGATGCCTCCGGACGTTTGATATACGAGGGTACAAAACCGGGTTTTAAACCTGCCCGGAAGGGAGTATTTTTTATCCTTAAAGGCGGTAAGATAACCAAGGAGATAGTGAAATGAAGAAGTGGTTATTTTTATCTGCACTCGCGGGTGCTATCCTGCTCGTTGCAGGATGCGACTGCCCCCCTTTTACGACCGACTGCGGTTCCGTCATGGACGTTGAAAGCATAACGGTGGAGGATGGGGGTACGAAGATAAAGATCGTAATCTCCCCTCCCCCATCTACGGGAACTTTAAGAGTTAGGTGCCACGATTTCACCGATGCGGATACGAAGATCTTTCCAAAGGACCTTGACCCCGTTGAGTACGCGTTGGATAGCACCTTTCTAAAAACCTGCAAGGAGCACGACGTCGTCTACCTGTTCGACGGCGAATCGGGGCAGATAGGAATTTCGCTTCGGAGTATCCCAATACGCTATCTCTCTTCACCCCGCGGTGTCGTGATTGATAGCAAAGACACGATAGTGGTGGCCCACGACTCAAGCGGCTACGTTCTAAACTCTAACGGGTACGTGAAGTTCAAACCTTACGCCGGTGAGATGTTTGCCCCCCTACCGTCCGGCTCCTATACCGATACCATGAGAGTTTCGGGAGGGGACACGGTCATAGTTTGGATAGATCATGACCGTGATGGCTCCGCAGAATACGACGAAGGCGACCTCTTTGGAGTTCTCATGGTGGGGACGGACGGTATGGAACTAAGGGTAATGGGTAATACGTCTTACGAGCCACTCACTGGGTACCGCGGCCTTGACCTGTGTTTCAAGTGCATGAGTGGGAGGTGAGGGGGATGTTGCTATTTCTACAGGCTCTTGTATTGGATACGTGGGGCGGCTATCATGTTGGAGAGAGTCGCTGGTACGAATTTTTAGAGGACGGTGGCCTCCCGTACTACGTTTTAGACACGGTCGTATACTATGGCTCTTGGGATGGAAGCGGTAGCAAGTGCTCTTTCTTTCCATCTATAGAAAAGGCTGATCTGATGATGGTGGATACGGCTCATTCCTTAACGGAGATACAAGTCGCCTATTTTGATGGAACCTATATGGTTGACTTCGGACACGCTCTTTTAACCCCTTACTTCTTGTATGCCACAATACGAACCTTGAAGATACCTTTTGTGGTCGGTGATACGTGGCCGGCCGTGGATACCTGTCAAGCGGCCCTAAGAGAGAGGATACCCTTAGGTATAGATGAGGATATGGATGGCATAGTGGATAGTGTGTATTTTGACACATCCTACGCAACGTTATTTTACTACGATGGAAATGAAGCCAGAGTCAGGGTATCACCGCTCAACGTCATAATGGCCTATACGGCATCTGCCCCCTATGGAGACACCGCAATAGCCTGCTGTGGGGAATACGTGATGAAATACTACATCACCTTTCATTACAGATACAACGTGGGCCTAATATACATGAACATAGACTCCCTTTTGACCTATCGTAGGCATCTTATAATAGATACGGCCGAAACCCCTTGGGACACCACAGTTTTAGAG
Source organism: Thermotogae bacterium (assembly GCA_013154295.1). Classification (GTDB taxonomy): domain Bacteria; phylum Hydrothermota; class Hydrothermia; order LBFQ01; family LBFQ01; genus JAADCS01. The sequence goes on along the minus strand of JAADCS010000063.1, from coordinate 741 downwards.
TACTCGCCCATGAACTATTACGATTTTCAGACTATGGAGTACATTAGCACGTCAATACGTGAAAATCGCATGGAATACAATGATCTCTTCCGTTTGAGGGGTGGTGTACTGCGTAGCCTATCGGATCTATCCATCTTTACCCCCGATGGTCGCCTTGTGGCCCGTCTGTGGAGAGGCCAGAGCGTGCACCTAAAACCGGGACTGTATTTCATAAGGGCGATGAAAGGTGTGGCCAAGGTGATGGTAAAGTGATGCAAACAGGAGTTGCGCACACACATATCGGGTGAGTGTAATATCACATTTTGTACTATTTTATGCTTTTTCGCCCACATCATAGCACATTGAGATGTATAAGGGTCGCTGGGTGGCTCAACCGGTGTTGTCTAAACGGCGATTTTGAGATAAGGCAGGGGAATGGGAGACAGGGATAGAGTAGTAGTACCATCTTACCCATTTATCGTCCCCGTATTATAATATCTTCTAACACCATCCACATACCAAGAATAAAAGGCTGTGGGATTTTGATAAGCTCCTCCTCAAGCTCGTCCAAAGAGTTGAAAACCTTGTTAGCCAACTCTTGGCGTATGACTCTCCATAAAGCCTCCGTAGGATTAACCTCCGGTGTATAGTTTGCACAACCTTATGGGCAGTGGCGTTATCCCACACTATCACAATCTCCTCACCATCCGGATACCTTTCACGGAGATATTTCTCAAACTCTTTCAAGAAGACTTTAACAGT
>JAADCS010000102.1 GCA_013154295.1 Thermotogae bacterium | reverse complement strand
GTACAAGCTCAATCACATCCTCTGAAGGGAAGATAACTATCTTGTCAAACATCTCAAATAGGGCCTTCTGCAGGGCATAGTTTATGAAATCCGAGCGGTCCTTAAACAGCCCAAGCTCGACGAGGGCCTCAATCTGCCTATCAACGAACTCCGGGATTCTAACACTGATTATTTTAGTGGGGCCCCTTCGAGTGGCTTTTTGTTTTGCCACGACATACATTTCTCATCCCTCCAAGTCTCTATCTCTGGTAATACATTTGTAATACTACTTAAAAAGATTTGCATCAAGAACATTTTGAGCTAAACTCCAACTTCCTTCCCCGCCCCTGGAGGGCGAGACTTGGAGAAGAGAAAAGTCATGGTGGGAGGGTACACCCTCCAGATTAAGGAAATTGTTATTAGCCTCTTTGCTGAGCTTCTCAAGGTGTGAAGTTGTGGGTATCCGCTCATGGTTACTCAAGCCATACCTTGAGGCTCTCGAAGCTCAATCGAAAGAACTTTCGAACCTCAAGGCCAAGGTTGAGGACCTCAAGGAAAGGCTTAGGTCCTTAGAGGACCTACGCCAAAAGGTTGAGGTCATGGAGGAGAGGCTTAGGGCTTTTGATAATCTAATCGAACAGGAAAAAGACACTAGAATATGGCTTAGAAGCCTGATGAAGGAATTAGAAGAGGTTAAATTAGAACTTGAGGCTATTAAACTTGGTTCCGCTCCGGAACAATCTTTAGAGATGGGATTTTCGGAAGAGGACGAGAAACAATTAGTTTTGGCCCTCATAAGGAAGGGGGCTCATTCACCCTCAGAACTAAAACGATTAGTCCCCTTTGGGGTGGGAAAGCTTTATCGTATTCTAAAAGAGCTAGAAAAAGAGGGTCTGATACGGAACGTTGGGAAAAAGAGAAATCGGAAGTATATTCCCGCAGAAACCTAATAATTCCTTTGTTCCGCTTTCGTTCCGCTCGGAATAAGCTTAGATATGAGCAATAAGTTTAAATTTCTGAACAACTAAAAGAAACTTCGAGCTACGGCAGGCCCCCCTGGGGGCCGGGCCGTGGTGATGAACCTACTTCTCTGAGTGAATACGGATAACGTCTCCTCCCCGAAGTTGCTTTTCCAACTGCTTAAATAGCTCATAATTTCCAGTCCTCAAATGGCCTTTAGCTACTTCATAGGCGTCCACGTCTAGGCCCCATTGGGGCGCATTTAACGAATACCGCGGAAGCCAATGAGCCCTCTCCGAAACTGCATGCCATTCCCACTCTATTTTTACTCCCTCATCTATCCTCACGAAGTTAGGGACCACTATCACGTGAATAAACTTTTCATGAATCCCCAAAGCCTTTTGGAGAGTATCTATTGGAAGATACCTAAAAGAGAACAAAAACCTCCCATGAATCCCTTTAGCATTCGGGTCATCCCTCGGATGAGCGTATATTTCAACCGTTTCAACCCTGCCAAAAAGCTCGTCTTTTTGTTCCCTCAAACGGATTCTATACTTATTGGATTTAACCCATTTACCCTCATCGTCTCTTTTTAAAATGCTATTGGAAAAAGATGCTCTGTTTCCAATCACATAGGGATAAATCCGCTTGCGCAAAACCTGTCCCAACAATTTATAATATACATGTAACCTACGCAAATCCTGAGGAGTTAGCCAAGTTGTAGATGCACTTCTATACTTGGCATCCATAGGACTAACAAGCAAACCACTTTTGAATTCTGCAACTAAGAGAAAGTCCTCCCTCCGCAGAAGAGACCTAAGAGGGCTCACTTCCACCTTTGAAACGTTGTCGCTATTCAAAAGCCACATCGCCGTTTTGCGGTCTCTGTCATCCTCCCAAAACTTCGGCTTACTTTTTCCAAACCGTTTTCTAAAAGTTTTATCAGAAAGACCATAACCATAAAGCTCATAGAAAGGCATTTTCGAGAAGAAGAGCAACCAATTGTTTACCACAACATACCACCACTCAGTTAAATCAAATCCCTGGTCCCTTAAAAAGTCCACAAGACTTTCGTTATAGAGCACCTGCATTCCTTTGTTCTCCAAAAATTTGCTTAGTAAATGAAGAGCATAACGCTCAAAAACCACTCCCGAAACCGTTCGGCGTTGATTTTCTGAAATTGGCCCGCCTCCACCCGTTCCTATTCCTCCAGTCTGTCCCCTCACAATAGGTTGTGGATAAAACTTAATATCAATGGGCAAATCCTCACCCCCGTCTTCTCAGCCGGTAGAAGCCCGGTTTAGTCCGCTCAACCATATTCTCACGCTCCATGTCCTCAAGCAACAAAATAACCTCCTCCTTTGGGATACCGTGTTGCTTAGCTTCCTCAATGATGTCATTGACATGCACCCCGTCTCCTGTCTCATCGAAGGCCTCGTAATACTTCAAAATGCTCCAAAGCTTATCCACCTTCTGCTTTTTCTCCCCACTCCACACTACACCAGCCAACCCCTTAAGGACCTCCTTCTTCTTCTCTTCATCATCCGATGCGGCCAACCTCGCTAACATCTCCTCAAAGAGCTCCTTAGCCGCCAAAAAATCCGCAAGAGTAGCCTCCTCCCGAAGGTGCATCCTCGCATGAGCCTCCGTAAGCCTAATAATAGCTTCCATCGCCCTCGGAGCCGCTGAACCCAACGCTTTCGCCAACTCCACCATGTGCTTTTTCATAACCCCCTTCAGAGGCTCAGGAATCCTAACACGCGGAATAGCCTTCCTAGCGTATGCTACGAACTTTGTAAGAGTCTCCGGGTCATAAGGAGGCTTTACCTTCTCAGTATGCTTATTCAACACGGCCTCGGCAATATCCTCAAGCACTTTCTCATCCTTATCGCGGAACGTTGGGATAATCAGGTCAAAACGGCTGTAAAATGGCTGGTCAAAGAGCCTTTTCAGTTCATCAAAGGGCGTATAGTTGTAAGTATCAAACTCTCCTCCAGGAGGGTTCGCCGTAGCTATGACAACAGCCCTCGCCATTAGCCGAGTATTAAAGCCCGCTTTGTTGAAATTAAACCAACCCTGCTCCAACGCATCAAGCATCCGCTGATACTCCTCGTCCCTCATCTTATCCAGCTCATCAATCACCGCAACGCCCCTATCTGCGAGCACCAAGACCCCAGCCTTAAGAACACGCTTCCCGTCCATAGAATCAATAGCCGCCGTAAGTCCAGCTCCAGAGGCATGAGTCCCCGTAGAGTATGCCGCCCTCGGAGCTATCTCATAGATATACCTCGCTATCGCCGACTTACCCGTCCCCGCATCACCAAACAAAAGAACATGAGACCTCTTCCTAACGTGAACTCCCGAAATCTCATAGTCCTCCCCACTAAAAAGGGGCAACAAAGCCGCTTTCTTCTCAACCTCACGCCCCACGATGTCCGGTGCGATAGACTGAATCAGCTTCCTGTCAAACTCAGGGTCCTTAACCATCTCTTTGAACTTCCGTTCATCCTCCGGAGTAATCTCCAGGTCCTCAATGTCCTTAGTAAGCTTTACCAGCGCATTCCCCTCAATGACCCAACCAAGAGCCGGAACCCCCGTCTTCTTAGCCATTATACCCCTCACAATGCCCGTGATTAAGACCTCATCTCCCGGGTTCACGTCCATTCTGGCGTTATCGTCGAGGAGAATCACCCTAATGTAAGAGGCCGTCCCTGCCGCATGCATAGCATCCGCCGGGTCCTGGACAAAAACCTCCCTCATGTCCACAATACGGCTCTTCTCAATGCTTAGCTCAACGTTCCGGCTTCCACATGCATCGCATTTCTGCGGGACAATAAAGTTCTCATAGGGCCTCTGAAGGCGAACCATCTCATTACCACAGTCCTTGCAGACGAAAACCGCCCTCTCAATGAAGCCCTTAACGCCATTCGTCCGCTCTCCCTCCGCAATAGCCGAGATAACACCCCGAACCTGAACCAATTTTCCCACGTGCTCACTTCTAACCTCACGTGGACTCAACGTCGTCGGTAAGTTCACGAAACAAACACGAATCTTAGGCGGTTCTTCAAACAATAATGGAGGCTCCTTAAGGATAATCTGAACCGCGTCCTCAGCGGCCGAAATTGCAACCTCTGGAGTATTTAACAGCTTCTCAGCGAGCGCTGGAGCGATAGAATTAAGCTCCGAGAAATCAACGAATAAAGACCTACCTGGTCCCACTGCAAGAAGTCTCCGAAGCTCATCAATATACTTTGACTTCCCGTTATCATCCACGTAATCCCTGAAGAAGTTAGCGAACGCCTGAATAAGCTCTTCCCTGTCTCCACTCGTTGAATACTTCCGTATACCCTCTTCTGCCTGCGAAAGGAGAACGTAGGTATTAAGGATTTTTATCCTCAGCTCATTGCTAAGCTCATAGTGCCGGATATTAAGGGAATCAAAACCGGCTTTTACACCGGGTAAATGACGAAGTGTTGATAATATCTTATCCATGCTATTGAGTCTTACTTTAAGTCCAAACTCTTCGGCCAGTGATTTTACTCCCTTTTTAAGCTCCTCATCTGTAGCTCCATTGTTTTGAAGTAGGTATATCAACGCCAATCTTAGTCCTACTCTTTCTGCATCTTTTGTGTTTCTACCTGACGACTCAAGGAGTTCATGCAACACTTTACGAGTAGCTTTTAGCATGACCTGTATGTCTATCTCTTTCCACTTGCTTCCACTTTTGGAATTCTCTTTCCACTCATTTCCACTTTTAAAGTGGAAGTCAGTGGAAGCTTTATTAGCCAAGTGGAAGTCAGTGGAAAGAGTGGAAGTTTTTCCACTATTCCCAATATGGGGCTCTCCCGAGATTTCACCTGATTCCTGAAACTCATTAGAAACATGACTTACCCATGCCTTGAAGGTGGACTTCTCGACATAGGTTCCGAAGGTGTCTTTGAAGAGGTCCTTTAGGTGGTCGGGCATGTTGAACACAAAAACACGGTCGGAGTGTTGGAACTTTTCTTCGAGGACCTTAGCCAGTTCTTTTATAAGCTCCGGGTTGGGTAAATTATTTATACCGTCTTCTCCTATTTCCATTTGAATCACCTCCTATATCCCCCATGAGGTGAATCATCTCGAATCCCCCCACGTTGGTGGATTCGCAACCCTCACGCTCGGCCCCCCACCGAGCGGAGGAAGGCCCTTTCCTTTTATACTTCTTCCAACTCTTTTAAGTCGGCTTTTGCCTTGGCTATCCAAATTTTCATAGCCTCTGTTAGAGCGGCCCCAAGGGCCCCCCTTCGTGCTCCATACTTCATGGCTACTAATTTTCGGAATTCTTCTTCAATTGAGTCATCCACTATGACGGTTATCTTTCCCATCATGTTCACCTCCCGGGTTCACGTAAGTTAGTGCTTTATTCGTATATAAGTTTTATGGGTAATTACTGAAGTAATTACGTAAGTCACGTAGGGCCCCTGATTCACAATTTGTGAGGTAGTGGGAACAACCCCGTTAGTTCTAACAAAAACTAAGCCTTCTCTGGACAAAATAAAATAAAACAGCCTCTCCCACACACTAAATTTAAAATTTAACCGTTTAACGGAATGAAAAACAAAAATCGGGACTTCTAACTGGTCAATTCTCTCCGGCTGCTTTATCTCAAAAACAAAGAGGTTCTAAGGTCCTTCTAATACATAGAAAAACAAAGGGGCACC
>JAADCS010000111.1 GCA_013154295.1 Thermotogae bacterium | reverse complement strand
GGTCATGGGCCCGCCAGCTCACCGTGAACGTCCCGTCCTCGTATACCTCCGAAGGCGTGACGCTGAAGCTGTCCGCAACCGCTTGCTGGTTGCTTTTACTAGATTCCTTAACCTTAAAACTTACCTCTCTAGAAACCGACTCGTTCTCGGAAGCTCCTTCTTCGCGAACCGCAAAGATGGCCTTGTAATCTCCGGCGCCGAGTGTGGGGCGATAAGGTCGAGATCCTTCATTACAATTCTCCCTGGAATTTCTGAAGAGAACATCGGTGCGGTTCGTGCTCAGGTTCTTCACAATTAGATCGCAAACGAGCGGATCACCATCCGGATCGCGCACGCGCCAGGCGAACTGGACGGTTTCGTTTACGTTGATCTCGTTAGGATCCACCGTAAAGCGCTGGATCTCGGGTTTGTGATCGGAGCCATCCTTCGGTAAAACCACAATATGTGCCGGTTCCGGCTTAGGATGAACCGGATTTGTGTGCTTGATGTCATGAATGGTCAAGGCTATCCAATACTCTCCAGGCCCATCCTGTGGCGTGTACGTGCCTCGATATGTCGTCGGACAGTTCCTGCTATAATAAACCTTCTCATGTACAGGTCCACGCACCTTGCCAACGTCCAGACGACAAACAATCGGGTCACCCTCCTCATCACGCAACCGCCAACTGTAATTAAAAGACTCACCTTCCTTAATAGACTTTGGCGAAACATCAAAGGAAATTACCTCAGCGTTCTTATTTATTACCTGGACCGTAGCTGGTCTATGATCAGTCTTACCCTCGTGACCTACATCGCGGACGTTGAAATCAAACACATACGTGCCTACACCCCACTGTGGCTTGTATGGCAGACTTCCTTGCGCACATTGCTCGCCCTCATCTCCAGCAAAGCGCTTTACCAACTCTCCCTTATGAACCCACTTGCCTTCCGGATTTCTGTACGAAACCTTAATAGAACATACAAGCGGATTACCCTCCGGGTCATAAGCCGACCACTCTAGTGTGATCTCACCCTTCTCACTTACCGGTGATGGATACGCACGGAAATACCTGACCTTTGCGTTCTCGCCATAATTCGTGCCGGAAGACTTCTCTTCAACTTTAAAGCTGACCTCCTTAGATACCGATTCATCTTCGGAAGCGCCTTCTTCCCGAACTTTAAAAATAGCTTTATAATTGCCAGCTCCAAGTGTGGGGCGATAGGACTGCGAACCTTCATTGCAATTTTCTTTAGAATTTTTGAAGAGGGCATCAGTGCGGTTTGCACTTAAATTTTTCACTATCAGATCGCAAACGAGTGGATCTCCGTCCGGATCCTGTGCTCGCCAGGAGAAACGAACGGTTTCATTCTCCTTAATTTTATAAGAATCAACTGAGAAGCTTTTAATTTCAGGCTTGTGATTGGGGCCCTTTGCTTGGACGACTATCTTCGTCGTTTTGCTTACCTTAGACTTACCGTCTGACACGGAATAAGTGGCATGGTATTCGCCCGGTTCAGTATATATATGATAAACTGGCTTTTCATCATTCAAACATGTGTTATACAAGTCAGACCCATCACCGAAGTTCAAAAGGCAGTTTAACGTGTCTTTATCGGGATCTTCCGCGCGTGCCGTGAAGCCTACTGACAAAGGTGCATGACCCCTTTGTGGAGTGGCCTTAAAAAAATTAATAATGGGACGGTGATTGGCTCCAGGTTTGATTGTAAGATTTATATAATATTCCCGTGAAAAATCATCAATGATGCCTAGCCTGTCGCCCACTAATTTTATGCCAAAATCATATTGGCCTTCCGACGCGTCATTTTTCGCCCGTATTTTAATGTACTTCTCTGTAGGTATATAAAGATAGTTTAAATTTATAGTATGTGTTAGGAGTTCTATAGGTACATCGTCGTTTAACTGCTTTACTGTTAGCTTTCGACCCAAACAGTTCATAGGACCATATACGCTAATACGTATTTTCCCGCTTTCGCCAGGTACTAATGTTAATTTTTTGGTATTAAGCTTTATCACAGGGTCTGCTTCTAATTTCCAGGGGCCAAATGTACCAGCCTTTTTGTAATCTTTAATATCTAAACCCAACGATTTGAAATTAAATAAAACATGGCCGTTTGCATATGCAGATAATGACCACCATGGGTCCTTGGCACACGCTAAGTCTGCATTAACATCAAAGCGCAAAAAAGCTTTTAAGCTAAAAACTCCTTCTGGCTCGAGAGTTGCCGAATCGTAAAGCGGCTCATATAAATAATAAGCCACTTTTGAATCCTGAGCAATGTGCCCGTATATATCAAATGATCCAATTTTATTATCGTCCTCGTCAGTCAAAAAATATACTTTAGGTTTTTGTAAGCGTAAGCCAGTGTGCACTTCTATGTCTAAAGCATCTGGATAACCGCTCTCATCTATTACGTCCGCATGTGCCGTTACCCATCCCCGCAACCATGTGAATATATCCACTAAATTTAAACCATTTTCAAGAATATTTTCTGCCTGTCCCTTTGCCTCTAATCCAAAACTTAGCTTATTATAAAAACTCCATCCTATACTTATTTCTGCAAATGGAGCAGAAATCGTATACTGTCCCATTGGTAGGGGTGGCAAATAGAGATCTCCTTCGTATTTACTTTTATATTTTTTGGTTTGAACTTTAAGGCCTAAACGTATGCCGTCGCCATTCCCACCATACAAAGGATCATCTACCCAACTCGCATAAAACGCTGCATCTGCGGAAACAGGCAGTGATAGGCCTTCTTCATCATCTGAAATTTCCATTGTCACTAAACTAAAATTATATTTCCCGCGCCCTTTAATATATACACATGGATCAACACCTATCCTGTCGGCTGCCGCTTTTATTTCACTCAGCACTTGCGATAAATTTTTTATATTTTTAAAAAATCCCAGGGACTTCAGCTTGTCAACTGTATCCACAATTGTTGAAATACAAATTTTTTTGTCTAGCACAAAAACTTTATCAGGCACATTAATATCGCTCGTTTGAATAAGCTCTGTGCTAAAGTTATGGACATTGCCATCCATACCCACAATGGGCATTTTTTTAAACACAGAAGAATTGCTTTGACTTTTTACGGAAGATTCTCTAGTATTATCGACTTCGTATAACATTTTTATTAAGTCTATGTTAAACGACCCACCATCGTAGACAGCCAAAGCTGCAGCAGTTTCATATTCATTCGATTCTTTTTCTATTTTAAGTTCAAAGCCAGGGAAGGCCTCCGAAAAGGCCGCTCGTTCGGTATATACCCGTAATACATTTGGATTTATTTGAGTTACAGAAATAACTTTTCTTAAAAAACCTGTACTGTAATCAGGAAGGGGGCCCGATAAAAGGATTCTACCAGGCTCTATCGTTTGATTGATATTAGTCAAATCTACATAGTCTGGGGTTACTGATAGCACTTGGCGTTCTTTCAAACGCAGAACTTTATCGGATGCTTTGCCTTTCACAAAACCGCTTACGCTGTAAGTAATATTTAGCGAAACTTCTCTGCTGATCTTAGGATCCGCCTTAACTAACAGACTGCTCGGTGTGGCCATATATAAAGTACCATCATCTAAAGTTACCCCATAAAACAATATTTTATATATTCCAGGTGTAACAGTCAAATCAAGTGGCGAGTCAACTGACATGAGATCTTTGAAGTAAAAATCATTAGGCCCATAAATAGCGACAAGAGCTTTTCTACCATTTGGTAGACCGTCAACATAAATGTTAAATTTAACTTTTGTATTTGTGTCTGTTTTACATCCAACTAGAGAGACTGCCAAAAGACTAGCTATAAGTGTTCCTACTACTAATACAACACTCAGCCTATTCTTCAACATGGGTTCGTTCTAACACATAACAAAATGAAAGTCAAGTTATTGTAATCGGTCAACACATCTGAGACTCTCTGGGGACCGACTCCTCTCGCATTCTAGCCAGATACTCCAAGGGAGCCAGGCCACCTAGGGCCTGGTGCGGTCGCTCGCGATTGTAGTGGTCCAGATAGGCATTGAGCTCCCGTTGGAGCTCGGGAATCTTAAACGACATGGGCCGGGTGTACAACTCCTCCCGCACGGTCCGCTGCATCCGCTCCACGTGACCGTTGAGCTTGGGGCTTTTGGGTGGAAGGACGAAGAGCGCAACGCCCAAGCGCTCACATGCTTTCCCAAATTCCGCCATGAACTAACCGCCTCCGTCCACCTGAATGGCCCTGACGGGAAAGGGGCGCGGGCAATGAGGTGCGCCAGAAAGCCGGCCGCCAGGTTCGCCGTGGCCCGGGTGTGTACCTCAGCCAGGAACAAACGGGTGAAGAGGTCCACCGCTGAGTAGTGCTTGATGATTTCCCCAGTTCCCAGGGTGACGGTCAGGGTGTCTACCTTGACCAGGTCACCAGGGCGTTTCATTTCCTACCCCTTGGGTTTCCTCCGGGCGTAGGGGCGCAGAAACCCTCTCCTCTTCACCTTTCTCCACCGCAGGCGAGCCAGGAAGGAGGCCCCCCTACGCTGGTCCCAGCTTTGATTCTTATTTTTGCTTGATTGAAGCATCGTGCAATACGAGCACCTTCTCATTTGGAAGCCGTCTTCCGCATCTCGTGACACCAAAAAATGCCCGCTTGACGCGATGCTTTTTCTAAGCATAAATTGAAGCGCGCGTGAAAGGAGCATGAAGATGCGATCGAGGTGGGTATCGGCTCTAACGTTTTTGGTTCTCGTCGCCGGTGGCCTTCTGTTTTCCGGCTGCGGGCAGCTGGTGGCCCCGCAAACCGGATGGGTGGAAGGCTACGTCAGCGACAAGAAAGGCGGCGACCCCGTTCCCGGGGTCGTGGTGCGGGTCCTCGGCGGCAAGGTCCAAACCACCACCAACGAACACGGCTACTACCGTATCCAGGTCCCGGCCGGAATCCGCGGCCTGAGCTTTGCCAAGGAGGGCTACGCCGGGGCCCGGGTGGAGGGGCTTTGGGTCAAGCCCAAGGAGACCACCTACTACTCCACGCTGCTGCTCGAGGCCTTCGACCCCACCCTTCCCACCACCCCGCCGAAGATTCGGGCCTCGAACCCGATCGTCGACGGCGATCAGGCCACCTTCACCCTAAGCGTCGAGGTGGCCGAGCCCGAGCGCAACGCGCTGACCTTCACCGACGTGGCGGTGGGCGCGGTCGGCGGCAGCTCCGGGCACCTCAACAAGACCGTCCGTCACCGCCGCATGTTTGGCTACCACGGCGAGCGCACCGAGATCGAGGTTTCGCTGGCGGGCTTTTCCGGGCTGGTCCCCATCCACATCGTGAGCTACGACCTAAACCACAACCGGGCCGAGCTCATTCGCTACGTCAAGGTCGAGGCCGAGGAGGAAGAGCCCGCCCCCGCCGCCCCCAGCGACCTGGCGGCGCTGGCGCTGACCTTCGGCGACGTGGCGGTCTTCGGCCCCTTGGGCCACACCCCGGCCCGGGCCGCCCTGGAGAAGGTCCGCCAAGGCAAGCTGGCCGGGCTTAAGACCTGGGCCCCCCTCAAAAACCTCGCCCCAATGGCGGACGAACGGCTCAAAAAGGCGGTGAGCTGGGTCGAGCTCACCTTTAACTACCCCGAGGATGCGCCCGCGCCCGACTACTTCGAGATCTGGCGCAAGCGCAACCTCGAGGGCGAAGACC
>JAADCS010000022.1 GCA_013154295.1 Thermotogae bacterium | reverse complement strand
ACATAGTCTTCATAGCGAAGGAGAACCTGAAGAACGTTAAGGGAGGGAGGCTCTTCGGTGCTCCTGACTTGGTGGTGGAGATAGTCTCGCCTCAGACTGTCAGGAGGGACACTTTCGTGAAGAAGAGGCTGTATGCGGAGGCAGGGGTGAAGGAGTACTGGATAGTCTATCCTGAAGAGAGGGCTATAGAGGTGTGGGTTTTGAAGGATGGGAAGTATGAGCTTCACAGCGTAGCGGAGGGAGAGGGGAAAGTCAAGAGTGAGGTTCTGAAGGGGTTGGAGGTGGAGGTAAAGGATGTGTTAATTCTCTAACTTCTCCAACACCTCCATGAGTCTACGCCTGTTGGGGAACCTATCTTTCAGGTAATACAGAGTCTCCTTGTACTCGTCGGGTGAGATCTTTCGCATCGTTTTTAGCAACTCGGCTGCCTTGGGGTACAGCTTCCACCTCTTACCGGAAGCTATCTTCAGGATCTCCTCCTTTAAAAGGGGTAGAGCTGCCTCTCCCAACCTGTCAGCGTTGTTGAGAACAAGTCCCTTCAAAACTTCTTCATCCACCTCCCCCTTCAGCTTCAGAAGGTCCTCAGGCGAGGACTCGGCTACGTACAGAGCGTACTCCTCTCGCGATAGGACCTTTAAGAGCTTTTCTAACTCCCGGAAGGTGTCTTCCGGAACGAGGCCTCTTAGGGCTAAGAGCATAGAGGCTTTAGGTCTGCTAGCAATCAACTTTAGGGCCATTTTCGGCTCACCGCCAACTTGCAAGTAGAAGAGGACGAGAGGGGGAAAGAGGCCGAACCTCTCTATGCACTCCTTGGCCAGCTCCCGGACCCTCTCCTCCGGCGTGGAGATGTTGAGTAGGTGGTCCAAACAGGCGTCGGCACTTGAGAAGAGGAAGTCCTCTGGTACCGCTTCCCCTTCAGCCCTTAAGAGATCATAGGGTACCCCCTCGGTGTAGGCCTGTTTCCTTTCCTCCTCCGTTAGCAGGTCTCCGAAGGTCAAGTCGGGAAGGTCGCACTCGCGGGAGGCGAGCATCTCGTGTATACGTAAAAGCGTATGCACTCTATCCTCTTTCCGCCTGACTATACCCTTTAAAGCCAAAGATACGGTGTGGGGGCAGGGTATGTTCATTTCCATGAAAAAGTCTATAGCCCTTTCAACGAAAAGCTGCGCCTCAAAGGACTCGTATATAACGGGGACAAAGGGAAGAATATCTATGAGGGGTTGAAAATCACCGTGCCTCTGGGCCTCCCTTAGGGTATTCCATGGCCCTTCTATCAGGGACCTCTTCGCCTCATCCGAGAGGTGGTCCAGGAGGATCTCCATCAGCTCTTCCCTGTTTAGGCGCATCAGGATCTCCCTGACCTCCGGTCCTCCCTTTCGTTTGAGGATGAGCAAAGAGGCGTATATGTGCTTGCAGGGTGGATCTGAGGGACAGGTGCACATGCTAAGAAGGGAATCGCGGTCGTAGACTACGTTTATGGAGTAGAATTTGGCGAATTGGCCGGAGGACCTAAAGCGAGCGTCCCTCTTCGTTATATCCGTGGCTATGACCTTTCCGGAAAAAAAGTACTTCTCCCCCTTGCGTTTAACGAAGGAGGAAAAAGCCCCTTCTATCTTCTCCCAGTCCTTTTCAAGGACCTCCTTAAGGTCCTTTCTCCCCGGAAGGTTAAGGTTAAGGAAGCCCATAGTTACCTCAAGGATACTCTAAAACCTCTCTGAGGGAAAACCTCGTAACCTACCGTGAGCCGGAGGGGAACCCGTGAGGCTAGAAGGAGCTCGAAGTTGCCGTTTATGATCAAGTGGGGGACTCCCTCTTTATAAGGTGATACCATCTCTCCGCCATAGTGCAGGTACTCAAGGGCGAGGCCCGGATAGACGCGGGTGAGTGCCATATGGGAGAAGAAGGCCCAAGGGGAGGGCGGGACTATGCTCACGTATATATCGGGGAAGTTGGGGGAGAAGATATCCGGATACACCGACACCGACACGCGAGCGAAGGTGTCCGAGACTGCCATTAAGGCGGGGTAGTTGTAGAGGGATACAGGATATGGGTACGGAAGGGCGAAGCCCTCAAACCGGACGTTAAGTAGGAGCCACTTCCTAAGGGCTAGAATTCCGGAGAGACCAAAGCCGGGTCTCCCGTCATAGGTCGCATAGCCCCTGAGAGCGAAGCCATCCGCCACAACCGTGGCCGTGGGTTTATAAGCGTAGGCCCGCGTTATGCTTCCCTCTATCCCAACGGCGAAAGTGTTCGTGTCCGAGCTCCACCTACCAAATAGGAACACTCCCAACCTTTCCTCGCCGTCTATGTGGTTGAAGGGCACCATTACCTTAGGCTCAAGGGTTATACCATAGGATTCCATCCGGAAGCGAGGATCGGTGGTGGTGTTCACCTGAAGGTTAAGGCCCAAGGTGGGGAAGAGGCCGTCGTAGTAGTAGGATAGGTAGAAGTCGTTGTGGAGGGAGGTGTCGGAGTTTATTATTTGAACACCGCCCACGTAGGAGAGGGAGTAGAAGTGTCTATAGAGGACGTCGCTTCCAAGCGTAAAGAGGCCAGCCAGCACGGTTATGAGGGAGGTATCACCTTCCCCGTAGGCTACGGCAAAGGTCAAAGGTTGCCAGAACTTGGGCAGTAGATGGGGGATGGGGTTGTAAGGACGAGAGTCGGAAAGGGAAACGCTTGGCACTTTGGTCTCCCTCCGATAGTCCTTGGGAAGGGATATGGGTTCGTCCCTTACGGGAGCCACGGCTACATCCAAACCTTTCCCCCTCAAGGCCAGTACCACGAGGCTGTCGCCGTGGGGTTGCGGGTAGAGGAGGGAGAGGGGGTTGTTTAGGAGTCTCCGGAACTCTCCGTCCTTAAATAGGACCGGGGTGTAGTTCTCCGTAAAGAGCACTCCTTCCTCGCCGACATAGGATAGGAGGGATGGTTCCCTAGTTTGGGTTAAGAGGCGCACGGAATCTTTCCCCCAAGGTAAATAGGCCACGTCTGTCCACCCGTGGTGGTAGAAGGTAAAGTAGAGGGTATCCCTGTGGAACCTGAGGTCCGTAAAGCCCTCCCCCTCTTTACCCCGCAGCAGGACCTCGCCACCTAAGAGAACGATACTCTGCCTCGGCCCTTTCCTCCGCACGTATGCTACTCCGTAAGGCGTGGAGACGGGGGAGTGGGCCCTCTCCCCGCGGGTCAGTCTCCTGACCTTACCGGTGCCAACGTGGAGGGCATAGAGGTCAGAGAAAACGTAGAAGTTCTTCACCACCCGGTATTGGGCAAAGAGAACCACGCTGTCTCCCATCCAGGAGATGGAGCCAGTGGTAAGGGCACGAACGGAGCGCACCACCTCCCCACTTCTGAGGTCCATGACCTTCAGGGATGGGTACTCGTGAGTGCCGTTCTCCGTGTAGGCCAGATACCTACCGGAGGGGGAGAGAGAGAGGGTACCCTTACCGCTGCCGCTTTCGGTAAGGAATCTGTACTTCGGCCTTTTGAGGTTTAGAACTTTAAGTCTTAAATCCATTTTCCATCGGCTGAAATCTCCCATCTCCTTAAGCAGGTAGGGGCCGGGTATACACCCGTACGAACAGAAGGTTATCGGATCTTCAAAGTAGGAGGAGTTAAAGACTCTATTTACTACCTCTTTCTCCCCCCTTTCTCGGGCTAAGAAATTCAGATACATACCTCCCCACAGGTACCACCTACCGAAGGGCCAGGTACCAACGTACATGCTCATGAGGTCAGGAGTAAGCCTACCACCGTCTTTCACGTACGCCAACATCTGATCCGTAAAGTAGCGGTTATTGAGCCTGCCGAACCCTCCTTTGGACTCGTAGTAGGTGGCTATCCCCTCTATTTGCCATCCGGGGTCCAAGAGATTGGGGAAAGCGCACATAACTGGATTTCTACCGAAGAGGCAGCGAGAGAATTCCGGTAGGGGTAAAATGCCCCACAGAGGATGAGGTTTATCAAGGTGAAAGGTATGTATCAGCTCGTGTGACAGTAACTCCTCAATCCACCCCTCCATGCTTCCGAAGTAAGGCTCCCCAACTGGGGGCTGGAGATAGAGGAAAACGATGTTTTCAGGAAAGGGGGTTGAGAATCCGTTGGAGAAATCATAGGCATCCACCAAGACGATGTTGATCTTATCTGGTGACCATTTGAAAACGTGACTGTACGTGGCGTGAAGACTCTCGGCAATATACACCACCCTTGGAACCCATCCTTCCGTACCCCTATGGTAATGCACCAAGAAGTGTGGAGTTTCATAGGTGCGGAACTCCAACCCCGGAGGAAGTTTGAGTTGAGTGAGGATGACCAGAAGCATCGTAAGTATTCTACCGGAGATGGTCCAAAAAAGTGTTAACTAACTCTTACCTACGCTTCTTGCAGCAGCAATCACGAGGGTGTTCGGAGTCCCCAGTGTAAAAGAAGTTGGAGATGGCTAAAGCAAGATGCCCTATCCCGATGAAAATGCCCAACAGAACGCTCCCAATAATCAGGAAAGCTCCGATCACGCCTAAGATTTCCATCATCAGTAATTTTAAAGCCGAACTATGAAGGAGCTCACCTTACTTTTCAAAATTACCTTCGGCATTCGTCGGCTTAGAGCCTTGGCACAGGCACGCAGGCAAATTCAGACATTAGAACAGGAAGTAGAAAGACTTAGAAGCCAGACCGAGATCGTCTTAAACGTTAATGCCTTTGGCTGGGAATCCATCTACATAGGCATGAAGGTGTTCTCCAAGCTCAAGCAGAGGGCCCTTGACTTCGTCGGCGTAGCAGCGGAGATGGATGCATACAGGATGCAGTTTGAGACGCTATATGGCTCCCCTTATGAAATCGGCGAGCTAAACGAAGGTCCCCTTAGAGTGCCTTCGTTGCCGTAGAAACCTCTTTGTGTCGAGGAAGAGTGTTTAACCGGTACCCGTTTGTCAAAGCGAACCAATTATAAACGAAGACTTTAAGAAAGGTGGTGGGGATGAATAATCCTCTTTTGTGTAGCGAGATCCCTACACGTTTTAATTACCGTTCCTTTTCATTGCCAGAAACCGAAAGTGCGAACCGGTTTCACTCTGCGGCTAAACAGCCTCCAAGTGAAACCATATCCATGATCTTGCAAATGCTCGTGGAAATCTTTAGAACCGTAGATCAACAGAGGAACTAATACTTCCTTAAAAAAGCTGCATGTTCAAAAGGACGTTTGTATGGCAAAGGAGGACAATTTCGCGATGGGTGGAGCTATTGTAGATTACCCAAAGCAAAACTTTGAGGTTTAATCGGCCGATGTCCTCGTTCAGGCTTTGAGCTCCGCTGCCGTTCCCCCCAACGATGGAGGGGCAACCTTAAAGAGCAGCCTTGCGGCCCTTATAGGTTCAAATCCCAACGCTAAGAAGGTGCGTTAATTCTCCTCCAACAGCCACCACCACCAGTGTTTCTTACGGTCGGGATAGACTTTATGGTACCACCGAAATTCTTCCCGTAAAGCCTCCTTCTGCCAGTCCTCCAACTCCGCCAACTTCTCAATCAACACCGCCCTCAGCTCCGCCTCCACTTCGGGGGACATGCGATGCCCCTCTTCTATGAATTCAGGAGTTGCGCGTTAAAGGGCGAAAAGAGGGTTGCGATAAAGGGCTCTTCTACCCAAACATCGTAATCGGTGCTGAAGTTGGTAATGGG
>JAADCS010000039.1 GCA_013154295.1 Thermotogae bacterium | reverse complement strand
GTATATCCCTCAAGCCATCGCCATCTACATCGACAACGGTGACAGACTTGTCCGTTATCAATTGGATACGATCGTTGGAGTTGGAGGAGGTGAATATCAGACATCTGCAGAAGGTCAAGGGACCGCTCGTTATAACGCTACAACTGGAGGGACAGCTTTGACCGGAAAGACCAGAAGGAGCCAAGAGCATTGTAGTGACCATAACAGACACTTCCAATAAACTCCTCTTCATGTGAATTGTAATTCTAAGGCTGGTGTCCTATCGCGATATGGGATATCGGTGGAAAAGCCACCTCGCTTAATCCGATGTGCTATTCGTGAATGAGGTTCTTAAACGTGCGGCGCAAACTCTCAACGTTGGCTTCCCAATTACACCTCTGTTGTATGATAATTTTGTTCCTTGATCTTGCTCGTTCCCACCACTCCCAGCTGTACCTCTTCAAAAAAATTTGCAGCATATCTTCGGCTTTAGGGGGCGAAATTATAGCCGAGCTCTCGCTTACCCATTCCCTATTGGCAGGAATGTCGGAGACTATAGGAACTCCACCCAGAGCCATACATTCCAACAGGGAAACCGACGAAGCGTCTCTGTGAGGTATAGATATGCAAAAATGGGCGCTTTTTAGAATTTCAACATACTCATTCTTAGAAACTTTACCCATGAAACGCACCTTTAGGCCTATCCGCCGAGCGTATCTTTCTATGTGTTCTCGTCTGCTCCCATCCTGAAGGTAAGTTACTCGGATCTCGAACCTTTCGGATAGGGAACGAAGGAAATTTAAAATCTCCTTGTGGTTAAAAAGATCCTCATGCCTGCGAATTGAAACGAAATGTAGTGGCTTCTTCGGTAGATTCCTTAAGGGAGAGTTTCTCAACTCTTTCTCCACACCGAAAGGGACCACTATGATCTTCCCGGCGTACTTGAACGTGTCGCGAAGTAACGGAACCAAAAAGTGCGCGTCTACAATCACCACATCGTAGGAGCTAATGATACTCCTTGCCAACCGCGTATGAAGGGGTGTCTTGAAGGCCCAGTGGAGGATATCCGATCCCCATAGAGCCAGAACTTTAGGTGAGAGTTTTAAAAGGTAACCTATGAGACCATAGTTGGGCAAAAAATGCGAAAACACGATATCGGGTTTGAAGCTTTCGGTAAGGGCTTTCACCTTAGGTACCGCTAAGATATATCGGAATTTCCCTCCAAAACTTCCTAATCTAATGTCACCGTCTCCTTCCTCCAAGGATACAGTTAGAACTTCATCCCCTTTATCTTTTAGACTCTCCTTCCACCTTTGAGTATGATAGGAGGAAGCATCCGCCAGGAGTAGGATCCTCATGCCCGTATGAAACCATTCTCATCCACAAACACCACAAGCTTTAAAACCATCACCTCACTCAAATCCTCGGTTCTGATGTAAATTTCACGTATATCTTCGGGTATATATCCCCCGACCTTTAGTTGCTCCTCCAGGTATCTCTTGAGAGCCATCTCCCCCATCTGGATCACCTCCGAAAGGTGAGGACTTTTCACCTGTAGTTCCTTTATAGCCGGAATCTCAAGTACGTAATCCCCTTCCAGTGAAAGCGTTATCTTCGCTGTGTATTTGAACTTCATGCCTCCTACCTCCCCTCTATCGTATAGAAAGCGTAAAGAACTCCGAAAACCACGGCCCCAGAGAGGATCATCTCCAAGAGACTTCCGGAGGGAACTTCATTTGGGGATATTCCCTCCACCTTCACCTCATCCAGGCGGTAAGGCATCAAGCGGTCTCTATACATACCCGAAAGGAGCTTTCCAAAACCACATCCCTTTACCAGAGCCCGAAAGGTGGCCGTCCTCTCTATCATCCAAAGGTGCTTACCATACACCACTCTGATGTCCATAACATTGACGTAAGTGGTACAGCTTAGGGTGGTATCACCGTAACGTAGGCGAATGTACGAGGTTACGGAGGGAGGAATTCTCATCCCCGAAAATACAACATTTTTGGATAAGATACACCCTTTAGCACAAGCGCTATCCACCGCTGCATAGAGTATCTCCAAATCGTTGGGTATAACGGAGAGGAGGAGAATCATCCTATCCCCCCAAATCCTCTCCTCCCTCCCAGCCCATTCCCTCCTCCAAGTCGTGGAAGTACTCCGACGCCACATCCATAACGTTGGCACTGACGTATATAGGCGCCTTAAAACGAAGGGCCAAAGCTATGGCATCGGAGGGACGCGAGTCTATACTGTAGGTCTTACCCTCATGATTTAGGATGATTCGGGCGTAGTAGGTACCATCAACAAGATCGTTTATCACCACCTTCTCAATACGTGCGTTGAGAACGTCCAACACGTTTTTGAAAAGATCGTGGGTTAGGGGGCGAGGGAATTTCTCATCGTTCAAAACCATACCTATCGCTTTGGCTTCGAACAGACCCACGATTATGGGGAGAAGGCGACTTCCCCCTTTCTCCCCAAGGATGACCGCAACCCCCACCCCCTCATCTCCCTGAACCAGAGCGACGCTCTTTACCTCTACCTCTATGAGGTTCTTCATCACTTTTCAGCTTCCAATCTGACCTTCACCTTCGCCGTAACTTCAGGATGAAGTCGAACTTCAACCTCGTGGGTGCCAAACTCCGTCAACCCCTCATCTATAAGGATCTGAGAACGGCTTATATCGTAACCCATCTCCTTTAGTTTATCGGCCACATCTTTGGCGGATACGGAACCAAAGGGTTTCCCTTCCTCGTTAGTTTTTAAGACGAATAGAAGCCTTTCCCCGGATAGCTTCTTGGCTAGAGTTTCCATGCGTTTCTTTCTGCGCTTTAAGGAAAGTTCCTTCATCTTACGCTCGTTTTCCCAGCGTTTCAGGACCGAGGGCGTAGCCTCTTGAGCTAAACCCTTAGGTATGAGATAATTCTTAGCGTAACCCCAACGCACTTTGACGATGTCGCCAGCCTTTCCAAGCTTGGGAACATCCTGGAGAAGGAGAACGCTTACCTGTTTCATACGATGTACTCCTTTATAAACGGCAAAAGTGCCAACATCCGGGCGCGCTTTATGGCCTTAGCTAAGCGGCGCTGCTCCTTCGCCGTCAAACGAGTGTACCGACGGGGTAGTATCTTACCCGTGGGCGATATGTATCTTTTGAGCGTATCCACATCTTTGTAATCAAAGGTTTTGCCTTTATGCCTCGCCATAGCTGTACCTCCTTTTAAAAGGGCATCTCGTCGGGAGGAAGGCTTATCTCATCGTCGGATATGGGAGGCTCGTACTCCTCCAAATCCACGCTAGCCTCCCTCGGGCTTCTTTCCAGTATTTGTACCCTATAGGCTCTTATCTCGTAGGTTTGGAACCTCTTCCCCTCACTCTCCCACTCTCTATAGCGAAGCCTGCCTTCTACCACCACCGGCGTTCCCTTTTGGAGCCTTTGAACCAGCCTCTCGTTAAGGTCGTTCCTACCCAAAGAGTGGAGGACATCTATGAAAACCGTGTTACTTCTCCACTCCCCCCCACTCCTGTAGGGCATGTCCGAAGCTAAACGGAACTTTATAAAGTTCCGACCGTCGGACGTATTCCTGATCTCGGCTCCGGAAACCAACCTACCGGAGAGGATTATGTAGTTTATGTTGGGCATTCTAAGAGTTCTCTCTTCTCTCATTCTTCATCCCTCCTTACTATCATGTACCTCAAAAATGTGCGCATCAGCCGTAGATGGGTGTTGAGGTCGTAGGCCGTTTGAGGGTCGGCCTTGAAGTGAATGAAGTAATACCTACCGTGCGTGTTCTTCTTTATGGGGTATGCTAACTCCCTTATACCCCAGTCCTCCTCATCCAAAATCTCTCCACCCCTTTCGGTTATAAAGCTCTTCACCTTCTCTATGGACCCAGCTTGCTCCTCGTCACTCTGCTGGGGGCTCAAAACGAGAGCCACTTCGTACCTTCGCATAAGTAGGCATTATAACGTTGAAGTCCAAACCGAGTGAAGGGCAGCTGTATAATAAACAAGATATGCTGCTACTGTTAGCTTTAAATATCGGAGGATTGGAAAGGTACGTTGTACCCGTCAAAGGCAAGGGAGAAGTCTTTGTGGTACGCTTACAAGGTGAGGGAGAGGTGCGCGTCAGTGTCTTAAAACGAAGGGAAGATGGACTGTTTAAAAGGAGTAGCGTCATCCTCCACCTCACCCCTGGACGCGTCTTCCATATAGCTCTGAAGCCCACATTTCCCGTTTATGCATCCAACTATCCGCAGGCTCTCTTTCGGGGGGAAATACCTGACGCCTTCATCGTAATCCAAAATCTCTCAAAGTCGCCCGTTGAACTGCAACAGGTGGAGGTTACTTTAAAATGATGCTTCTAATCTTAGGAGATTACCCCTTTTCGCCCAACGTTCGTATATCGACCGACCCCGATACAACTCTGAATCAGGGGGAATCCTCGTTCGCCGTAAGTGGCGATAGTATCTTCGTCGCTTGCAACACCAACGAGAGGGGCAGTTATCCAGCCCTCCCCTTCTCCAGATCCATTAACGGAGGTTCCTCTTTCGATTTGGATTACAACTTTAGAGACGATGAGACAGGTATAGTGTGGCATACCGATCCCGTTGTGGCGGTGGATGACTCCAACTACGTACATCTTCTGGTTCAGTTTAACGTGTATCTGATAAGGCACTACCTATCCTACGACGGTGGAATAACCTGGGCAGAGACAACGGACGTGAGTGATCCTTCAACCGGTGGTTGGGTAGATAAACCGTGGATGGTGGTACGAGGTGACACTGTGTATGTGGCATGGCAAGAGTTTGGAGGTACCAACGAAGGCATAAGACTGGCCCGATCCTTTGATAGGGGACGAACGTGGGAGAGGTTTGATGTCAATTACCGAACCGGGATAATAGCTTTGGCTGTGGGAATGGATGGAACTTTGCACATGGCCCATATCAGCTCCGGTTTAACCTATCGCAAGTCCTCTGACAGGGGGGAAAACTGGGTCTTCAGCAGGTACGTAGATGACGTGTTTTACAGTGGCGGTTACGGTGATCGCGCACCTATCAACTCCATAACCGTTTTCGGAAACGACACGATATTTATCACGTGGGTGGATGACAGGAGTGGGAATTGGGACGTTCTGGGAAGCTTTTCCTTTGACGGTGGAAATACGTGGTCCGCGCCGATGATCATAAATTCAACCCTATCCGGAGGGCAGTGTAAAGGTTGGGCGACCTACGATCCCTACGGTGGTCTCCACGTCTTCTACTATAGCAGTTTATCCTGGCCTACCGACTCCAGCACCCTCTGGGAGGTACTCTACCGCTACTCTCCCGACGGAGGTCAGAGCTGGGGACCGGAGATAGCCGTAACGGATACCGTTTTCACCTCTCCAGTATCCTTCATGGGTGATTACCATCAGATGGTCGCCGACAGCCACTACGTATATGCCATTTGGTCCGACGGTAGGGAGGGCGATCTGGATCTTTTCTTCAGTAAGGCTCCCATTCCTTTACTCTCAAGCCAGGAATCTCCGCAACCCCTTCCAAATATGGGGAACGATGGGATGATATACGACGCTTCGGGACGCAAGCTCACACACATTCCCCAAAAACCTGGTATATATTTTGTCGTGAAGGAAGGAAAAGTCAAAAAGGTAGTAGTGAGGTGAAACAGAGTGACCACGGGTGTGGATGTAGGCCACAAGCGAATAGATAGGCTGGCCAGGGAGGTTTTGGGATTTGCCTTGAACTGGAGTGTTCCCATTCGTTCGTACGTTGAGATAGGAGCCGGTAAGGGACGTCTTGCAGTGATCATGGCTCTTCTGAACTTCAGGGTCCTTCTCTTTGATAAGGACATAGCTTTGAAGAACCATTACCAGAGGATAGTAAAAGCCATAGGCCCTGATATTTCTCTGAAGTTCATTCCAAAGGACCTTAGAGATTTGAGCTATGCCGATGTGCCGCAAGGTATAGGCATAGTGGTAGCCTCGCGAGTTCTGCACTATTTGAGATACCGGGAGGCGCTTGGGGTACTGCGGATCCTGCGTAACCGTATGGTCAAGGGAGGTCGCATTTTCGTATCCCTATCTGGCCTACATTCCCCTTTGGCCGAAGGTTATCCTCGCGCCCCTATAGAAGAACGCTTTTTCCTCCTAAGTGAGGAGTTGCGAAGGAAGTTCTCCATCACCGAACCCGTTTGCTTGTATTCGCTTCAAGATGCCCATCGTCTGATGGAAGAGGTCGGAGAGCTCCGTAGGGTAGGATCCAGGATAACCGCCTTTGGGAACATAGAACTCATATACGAGAAAGTCACCTAAGCTTGGCGAACTCTTCCTTTCCGGAAGCTTTGTGGTTACACCAACGGGCCAATACGAAAAGCAGATCCGAGAGTCTATTCAAGTAGATCTGGATATTTTCGTTCAGACTCTCTCCGTTGCGCATGGCTCTTACAACAGCTCTCTCGGCCCTGCGGCATACCGAACGGGCCACATGTAAATATGCAGATACCTTTCCCCCCGCCGGCAGTATGAACTCCTCGAGAGGCGGGAGTTCGGAGTTAAACCTATCTATGAGCCCTTCCAGGCGATTCACCATACTTTCGGTGACTCTTCTCACCTTAAAAGGAGCGTTCGGAGGTGTAGCCAAGTCTCCACCTAAGATGAAGAGGTCGTTTTGGATCTCGCCTAAAAGGCCGTCCAGTACCCTTAACTCCCCTTCCAACTGGGCACGTACTACCCCCAAGTGGGAGTTCAGCTCATCCACATCACCATACGCCACCACTCTCGGATGGTCCTTAAAAACTCTGGATCCGTCCGCCAAGTAAGTTTGGCCCCCATCTCCTACTTTGGTATAAACTTTAGTTATTCTCATGGAGAGATTTTACGGTAGAGGCGAAACCGACCACCCCTTCGCGGGTGTAAGGGGATGTAATCCTTTGGCACTTGGGAACACCGCCCTTCGTCTATGAGTAGGAACTTTCTACCATCCGATAGATCCATACTCAACTTGAACACCCTTTCCATTCCGGCGAACATGGGCCAGTTCCTGTAGAGATCCTTTGGACATACCGAAAGGTATTCGTGGGATTCGAGTTCCAGTTTCAGTGGATTCTCAACGAAGGTCGAGTAGAACGGTCTGTAACCCCCTAGACCCGTACCAGCGAATTTAAGAGCCATTCCCAAGGAGAGAACTAAAAGCAAAGGCGAAATCATCTCCACCGATCTTTTGATCCTATTCGACAGCTCAACCTCACGGAGGGCATTTGAAAATAGAAGTGTCAAAGCCATGGACCAAAAGAAAAGAGAGGGGAACATATAGAACCTGCTCTGCTTAGCACTGAACATCAGAGGAAGTGTTGCCGAGAGGGAAAAGAGGATAAAATGTAAGGCTGCCGGTGTAAGACGGGGCCACCTCCCTGTTTTCCATGCCACCACGATCAGAAAACCCAAGGGAACGACCATCTCCCTACCTAAGGCGTAGAGGATATACAGTCTCGTTGGGGCGGGATTTTCCAAACCCATCACGCTCTTAAATATTTGGCTCTTAAAGTACTCCGTGAAAAAGTGGCGCACCTCTGGAAATGAGAGAAGTACCAGGAAACCGAGTAGAAAACTTAGAATACCTACCAGACCCACCACTACGCCTCTTCTCCTGAAGTATAGGAAAGGAAAGATCAAAGGAAATAGACCAACGGGACCTTTCACTAAAAAAGCTCCCAAAACGAGAACCCCAGCCAGGATGGACAAAAGCGGTCTCTCTAAAGCTATGAAATAGAGCAGGGTGGATCCCAAAGTGAAAACACTTAGAGTGTTTTCAAGGAGGTTATTCCTCATCACCCAGGTAGTAGTATAGAAGAGGGAGAGAACGAAAAACGGTGCCCAAAATCCCAAAACCCTCTCAAAACCCATCCTTCTCCAGAGCATCCAGAAGAGTGATAGGTTCAACAGTGCAAATGCGAAGGTATAGAGCTTATCGACCCAAAGCTTATCACCAAAAATTTTAAAGAGAAGAGCCTGAAGCCAGAAGGCCAACGGAGGATGGCCGTAGAACTCTCTTCCCAGGGTGAGACTGTACGCCGGTTTCCACATCTTACCAAAACCTATGGCCAGATTACGACCTATAGCAGCGTAGGTTAAACCGTCAAAGAACATACCCCACGAGAGTAGAAACGGGGACATGAGAAGAAGAAAGAAGACCGCCGAGAATATCAGGAGAGATCTCCTTCCGTTCCCCAATCCACGCCTCCTCCCCATAGGATGAGCAGCCACGAGATAGGTGCGAGATCTCCCGTAAAGAGGGGTGAGGGTTGCAAAAGTGAGAACAGTAGGATGTAAAGGAGGATGTATAGCGATAAGGGGTTCTTCCTTATCCGCAGGAAAAGGAAGATGATGAGTGACCAGAAGGTGATGAATCCCAACACACCGACTTCACTTAAGGTTTGCAAAAAAATATTGTGAGCATCTACATTTTTAACCCATTTCGTGCAATATTTTTGGGGTATTTTGTGATTTTTACACTCCTTTACCAAACGGTATGGATACTGACCGAACCCTATTCCAGTGAGAGGGCGCTTTCTCCACATCTCTATGGAGGCCTCCCACATCAGCACCCTTAGGACCTCGTACCCCTTGCCCCTTACAACCCCTATGGCCGGTTTGTAGTCAGGCTTCATACTTTCTGCCATCTTCACGTATTCACTTTTGAAGTGAGACCTCAGTGCAACCAGGCCCTTTAGGATAGGAGGAGCCACGAAGAGAAGAGAGACGGATAAAAGTGCGAGGGGAACGTAGCGAAGCACCTTCCTCTCCATGTAACCTTTAAGGGTAAGAACGACCGCTAGGCTGCCCATGGCTGACCTTGAAAAGGTAAAACCCACCACAATGATGGCCATAATAGAAAACAGGATGCTCCCATAGTGTGAGAGAACGATAGCAAAAAGACCGAACAGATAGCCGGTAGGATTAGGATGGAGGTTGAAGGGATTAAAACGCGTCCATCCGAAGACCAGAAAATACGGGATCAACGAAACTACACCGATGGTGACCAGGATCTTGCCAGCGGTGGTATAGACGATCCTAAGATTCGGCCTATAGAGAAGTATAAAAGGTAGGATCCAAAGATAGGCAGCCATCTGTAGAACATCCCGAAGAGAGATCAAGCGGAGATCGGCCAGAGAGGCAGAGATTGCGGCAGCCGCCACGAACGAGGTGGCCAAAATGAAATATATAGGATTCCGTTTTACCAACAGAAGAGCCTTTTTTGGCCATAGAACTATGGCACTCAAGCCGACTCCGATGAACACAAGATCCACGAAGGGTATCACCATCTTTAGGTAGGAGATCTGCCAGTGGAGACCAAATATCCTAAGGGTCACCGACAGAATGCCTATCAGTAGAGCGGTTTCAACAGGGCGAAATCCGACCATACATAGTACCTCCAAAGAGGAGCGACCTCTAATTTCACGAATGGATCCTCCGGTATAACGGCTTTTACTGTACCGACCACCACACCTGGATGATCGTAGGCTACCAGGGTATCTCCAACCTTAACGTCCGCTGCGTGAGGAAGAAACCTTACCGAGGGTGAACGATCTCCCTTCAGGGTACCCCACACCCCCGACCTAACATCTATCACCTTTATGTAAAACTCCTTGGAGTGGATAGTCAGGACCTCCGCCGTTGCATGGCGCACTCCTATCACCCTTCCGACCAAACCAACCGCCCAGACCAGATCTTCAACGGCGGGGATGGTGTCGCACTGTAAGGATAACCTTTCAGGATAGTAGGGAGAAGAAGTCTCCAGAAGGCGGCAGAATCCCTTGAACTCAACCGGATAGTAAGAAACCGTATCTATCGGATCTACGACCGCAACCATACTTCTGGAACGTAAAAGTTCGTCCCTCTGTATCCTAAGATGGAGTAGTGAGTAAGAAGCGTTTCTGAATGCAAAGAAAGGCGAGAGGAGGTTCGGCAATCCCATCCAAAAGAAAAACTCCCTCCCCACCATTAAAAGCAGCGATAAAATCAAACTTACCACCTCCCACCTATCAAGATTAACCCTAAAGGGCAACATCTTATCTACTTGCGGCTACCAAGAGCTTCTTGTAGACCGGATCCTTGTCCAGATTTTCAAGGACAATACCGGCTCCCTTCGCTACACTCTCGTAGGGGTTATCCGCTCTCTTGAACTTCACTCCTGTCTCCTCTTCCAACCTCTTATCTAGGCCCCTTATGGTGGAACCTCCGCCTGTAAGATATATACCCTCCTCAAGAACGTCTTTTACGATGGAGGGAGGCACCGAATCCAACAGTTTACGGATCGCCTGAACCAAGCTGTCTATCACGCCGCTTAAGGCATCCTTCACGTCCGATGATTTGATGGTTATCTCGGTGGGTTTACGTGAGAACACCTCCCAACCCCTGATCAACATTTCCTTCTCTTCCTCCTCCCCAAAAACGTCCCCTATCCTTATTTTGATCTCCTCCGCTATGTTTTCATCTATAGCTATGTTGTAGGTACGGCGTATGTGATCCGCTATGGCCTCGTTCATTTCATCTCCAGCCACCCTTATAGGTTGTTTGGCTACGACTCCCGCCAATGAAATTATGGCTATCTCCGAGGTTCCTCCTCCTATATCCACTATCATGTGACCCTTAGGTTCAAATACATTCAGGCCTATACCCACGGCCGAAGCAACCGGTTCTTCTATGAGATAAACTTGGTTGGCACCCACGCTTTTAGCAGCATCTATGGTGGCCTTACGCTCAACATCGTTGGCACCCGATGGTACGGCCATGAGCATAGTGGGGTTAGCGATAAAGTTCTTTATAACCCTTTTACGAAACTCCGCCAACATCATCTGAACGTATTCAAGGTTATGTATAACTCCATCCTTGATAGGTCTTTTAGCTATCAGACCGGAATGGGTCTTACCCAACATCCTCTTGGCATCGTTACCCACTGCGATAACCTCTTTAGTCTCCGAATCTATCGCTATGACCGAGGCTTCCCTCAATACTATGCCTTCCCCCTTGAGGTAGATCAACGTGGTGGAGGTTCCCAGGTCTACGGCTATCTCCGGTTTGAAGAAGTTTATAAGGTTTCGGAAGAGAGCCTTCACCCTTCTATCTCCTCAACCACCAGGTATCTTTTTACCTTCTCCACTTGCCCACGGATGGAGGGGACGTCGTTGTGTATCACTGTCTGTCCTCTTCTACGCAGTCCTAAAGATCGTAGTATCCTTTTGGTCTTTTTACTCTTATCTATCAGGCTACGCTTCAGAGTTATTCGTAGCTTTTTCATCCTTCACCCCCACCTTGGGACGTTTCTTTTTACCGCGAGCAGAGAGAACCTCATCGGGGCTTCTCATCATGGACAGAGCCTTCATGGTGGCATACAAGGCATTTATGGGATTTGTGGAACCTATAATCTTGGTCAGGACGTTACGGTATCCGGCGGCTTCCAGTATAGCTCGTACAGGACGCGAGGCTATGATACCGGTACCCGGAGAGGCGGGCTTTAGAAGGAGCTTAGTGGCTTTGAACTTTACTATGATGTCGTGGGGAACCGTACCTCTCCACACCACGGTGTTTATCATGTTCTTCTTGGCTCGACGTATAGCTTTTTGAATCGCATCCGGAGTCTCCTGGGCCTTCCCGTGTCCTACACCTACACGACCGTTACCATCTCCGACCACTACCCACGCATCTATGTGGAATTTACGGCCCCCAGACGTCATCTTGGACGTCCTACGGATTATTACGGTAGTCTCTATCAGTTGCTCTTCCATTCTTCACCTCCTTTAAAACTCCAAACCCTCTTCACGCGCACCCTCTGCAAGCGCCTTCACCCGGCCATGGTATTTGTAACCGGCTCTATCGAACACCACTTTGGATATACCCTTCAGTTTGGCTCTTTTGGCTATGAGCTTGCCCACTTCCTTGGCTTGCTCGGTTTTACTTTTATCCTTTATGGCCTCCCTTATCTCCGGTGATAAGGTGGAGGCACCGGTTACGATCACCGAAGAACTAAAGGGAGGATCTATCACGATCTGTGCGTATATGTGCCTGTTGGATCTGAAGACGACCAACCTCGGACGTTCCGGAGTACCCTCAACCTTCTTCCTGACCCTAAGATGCCTCCTCGCTCTGCGCTTGGCTCTGTACTCCGTTCTCCGCCTTTCAGATACGTATCTCATGGCTTACCCCCTACATCTTAGTCTTCTTGGTGGGCTTGAGAACTATAACCTCGTCGGCGTACCTTATACCTTTACCGGTGTAGATGTTGGGTTCCTTGATGGATCTTATCTGGGCGGCTACCAAACCCACCAGCTCTTTGCTCGTACCGGAGACTATGACCGTATCCACACCCTGGACTTCGGCCTTGACGAATCGACGGTACTCTTCAGGTACGCTATAGTAGACCGGATGCGAATATCCTACCGTAAAGACGAACCTATCTCCCTCCTTGCGCACCCTGTACCCCGTACCTACCACCTTCAACTCTTTGCGATAACCCTCGCTGACCCCTTTAACGGCGTTTTCAAGGTGCCTGTAGACAGTCCCGGGGAGAGCCCTAGCCATCTTGCGGTCGGGCTTAGGAACGGACCTAATATCCACAGGCTTTACCCATATTTCGTTACCCCTAACCTCTACCTCTATCATAGGAGGCACGAAAACTTCCATCTCTCCTTTGGGACCCTTAAAATGGAATATTTTCCCGACGACCGTTTCACCTTTGAACTTGCCTTCACCCTCGCGCACCTCCAACTTTACCCCCTCCGGTATCATTATGGGCTTCTTTATCAGTCTTGACATACTCACCTCCTTAGAAGACCTTGGCTATCAACTCTCCACCTACCCTCAATCTACGCGCCTCCCTATCCGAAAGGACGCCCTTGGATGTGGAAAGTATGGCTATCCCAAGGCCGTTATATACCTTGGGTATCTCCTCAACTCCAACATACACCCGGCGGCCGGGTTTGGAGACCTTTTCTATATGCCTTATTACGGGTCTACCCCTGTGATATTTGATGGCGACCCGTATGCGTTTCTTAACCCCCTCACCTTCAACACGATAGCCCTCTATGTAGCCCTCCCTTTTGAGGACGTCAAGTATGGCCATCTTGAACTTGGAGGCGGGTTCCACCACGGTCTCCTTCTGCCCGGCTATAATGGCGTTGCGTATCCGGGTTAGCATGTCGGCGATAGGATCCGTCATCATGGTTTTCCTACCTCCTTCACCATGAAGCCTTGATTACACCCGGCAGTTTGCCAAAGAGCACCATCTCGCGAAAACATATGCGACATATACCGAACTGCCTTATATAGCCATGATCTCTTCCGCATATCTTACAACGGTTCCTCTTGCGGGTCCTAAACTTCGGCTCCCGCTTCATCTTCTCCATCTGCGCTTTCGTAGCCATAAGCGGCTATTATACTGTTGAAAAAAAAGCGGGTGGCCATAAGCCGGGTTCTGTACTACGGTGGTCATCTATCTGACTCCACCGGTTACCCGGCGGAGTTCATCGCGGCCTACCCGACCCTCAAGGGGTGCGGGCCACACCCCACCGACAATATCGGCTTCGGGTCTGCTCGGCCTTGCTCCAGGGGGCGGTCGCCAGAGCCACCCCGTCTTTAGAGGGATGGCCGGGGGATTTGAACCCCCTCACCCCGCATTACTGCGGAGCCGGTAGGCTCTTACCCTACCCTTTCACCCTTACCCCGCCTTGCAGCGGGGCGGTCTCGTTTCTGTGGCCCTGCCGTATGGGGATGTACCCCATCCCGGGTGTTACCCGGCACCCTGCCCTTTGGAGCCCGGACTTTCCTCCCCCGCTAAAGCGGAGGCGACCACCGGCCACCCGCCTGGTAATTTTAAGGCCGATTCATTGCCATCGGGCTATCTCATCTATGGCGGATTTGGGAGATAGAAGAACCAGGACATCCCCGTCCTCTATCTCCTCGTCGGGATCCGGTGGCGCTAGGAAGGTTTCCTTAACGTCCTCTATCTCCCCTTTAGAGTTAAAAACAGGGTTCTTCCTCCTTATACCTATGATCAAAACGTTGTATCTCTTGCGTAGGTCCAGGTCCCTTATGCGCTTCCCTATGAAAGACTTGGGAGCTTTTATCTCCACTATAGCATGCTCCTCGCTGATGTTGAATCTGTCTGCCAAGGTCGGATATGACAGGAGGTCGGCCAAGTGATAGGCCGAATCCCTCTCCGGCTGAACCACCCTACTGACACCTATGCGGTTTAGGATACGGGCATGACGTTCATCTTCGGCCTTGGCTATTATCCGCTTAGCTCCCAAATCCATCAAACTTATGCACACCAGCACACTCGCCTCCACGTCGTCCCCTATGGCTACCACCACCGCATCCATATCCTGGATACCGATGCTGCGCAGGACGGTGTCGTCAGTGGCATCGGCAACGATGGCGGTATCAGTCTTTCCCACGAATTTTTGTACCAGCTTCTCATCCTTGTCTATCACCACCACTTCGTGCCCCCTCTCTATAAGTTCATCTGCCAGGGCTGATCCGAATCTTCCAAGACCTATTACCGTTATCTGCATTAGACCAAAACCTCCTCCTGGGCATACTTGAAGGGCGATCTTACGGCGCGTATAAGTGAGGCGGCGAATACCAAATACCCCGCCCTCCCTATTATCATAGCCAACATGATCATAACCTTACCGAAGGTAGAAAAATCCGCCACTAAACTGACGTTGGCTTTACTCAAGCTTCCGGTTGAAAGTCCCACCGTCCCAAAGGCCGACATTATCTCAAACATAAAGTTGAGAAAGCCAGTTGAACGTATAACCTCTCCCTCACTCAAGCTCAAAACGATCATCCATAACCAGAAGGCAGAAGTGGCTAAGATGAAGGTTTGAAAGGCCTTCACTATCACGTTTCGTGGCAGGGTTCGTTTAAAGACGAACACATCCTCTCGGCCCTGAAGGGTGTTTATCAACCATAGGAACACCACGGCTGCTGTGACGGTCTTTATGCCTCCAGCGGTTCCTCCAGGGCTTCCTCCCACGAACATGAGACCCACGGTAAGAAGTTTACCGAAGGGAGAAAGATGCGCATAGTCAACCGTATTGAAACCCGCCGTACGGGGTGTTATGGCGGCGAAGAGGGCCTGCCAAAAGTTCCACTCGGTCGTAGGTTCAAGAAGGAAGAATGCTAAAAATCCCCCAACGATTAGAATCAAGGTTGAAGAAAAGACCAACCTATCGTGAAGATCGTACCTTTTTAAACGTGATCGTATGCGATTCCAAACGTCCCTCCATACCTTGAAACCTATCCCTCCAACCACGATCAGAGTTATTACGGTCAGGTTTACGATAGGATCCGTGGCATAATCCACCAAGCTGTTGGAAAAAGTGGAAAAGCCAGCGTTGTTGAGAGCACTTATGCTATGAAAGAGAGCGTGCCCCAGTGCGGTGAGGGGGTCGTGGCCCTTTAAAAAGGCTATCCACAGAATGAAGGTGGCAAGTATCTCTATGAGTACAGCTATCAGGACCACTTTCCTTGCGAGTAGAAGAATGCCCTCCAGACCGCTAGCACCCATACTCATCGCCATCATCTGACGGGCCTTAAGGGAACCCTTTGAACCCACGGCAACTAAAAGTATAGCTCCCAGGGTCATGTAACCCAATCCACCTATCTGTATAAGCAAGGCCAACACCGCTTTTCCCACGGGGGTCCAAGCTTTGGCAGTATCGACCACTATAAGGCCGGTGACGCAGATGGAGGATGTGGCCGTAAAAAGGGCATCCAAAAGGGTGATTTCACCCGTGTGCATAGGTGGTAGGTATAGGATCATTCCCCCCACGAACGAGAGGACGAAGTAACCCAAAAACAGGGCCGCTACGGGCGATAATCCTCTCAACTACTTTGGAAGTTGGCTGAAGGCGTCCGTATCTACGCTATTACTCTGTCGGTACATATGGACGGCTATAGCAAGACCTATGGCAACCTCAACCGCCGCCACTATGAGGAGCATGAGGGCTAAGAAATGACCTTGAATACCTTCCGGTCCCAACGTTTGGGAGGCGGCGATGACGGTAAGGTTGGCGGAGTTGAGCATGAGTTCAAGGCTCATGAGAACCACCAAGAAGTTACGGCGAAATAGAACCCCAAACAACCCAATGGAAAAGATAATCAATGAAACGCCTATAACGAGTGTGGGATTCATCGTCTCTCCTCCTTATAGAGTTTTACCACCGCTATGGCGGCCACCACCCCCACCAATATCAAGAACGAGGATAGTTCGAACGGAAGCAAACCTTCGGTCAGCATGTAATGTCCGAGGGTTTTAGCGTCCACGTAAAAGAAGGAGAAGTCGTCCAAAGGATACACCATAAAGGCGCCTATACCTATCACGACCAAAACGACCACCAAGAGAGCTGCCAGGATACCCTTGAGGGATACATCCCTATCTTGAAGAGGTTTTCGCAGATTCAAAAGCATTATCACGAACAGGAAGAAGACGACTATACCACCCGCATATACCACGACTTGTATCAGCGAGAGGATGGGAGACTGGAGTAACATGTACATGGCTCCCAAGGAAAGGAAGTTCAAGAGAAGACCAAGGGCCGAATAGAAGGGATTGGGGTTCAAAACTACCGTAAACGCTCCAACAATGGCAACGATGGAAAACAACCACATCAAAATATCCGTCATGGAAAGGTATTCTACATCCGAACGACCCTTCGCTCCACCTGAAAGCTGCACCGTGGAAAAGTTACATCCGAAAAGCTCCCGCCGTAAAATAGAGAGTATGTTTATAGGCCTCATTCTGGGAAAGGTGGTCCTGCACACCTTTTCAAACGATGATCCTCTTTTTAAGCTGGCGGGACTCCCCCCCTTCCGTATGAAGGTTTTGAGCTACGAATTACCTTCCTCCGGACACCTGAAGGTTGAACTGGTGAGACGATGGAAACACCCCATCCCATCCGAACCGGTATCTTCGCCTCTAAACACGCTTACTGGGAAACGTTTTCCTATGGAAGTGGTTCCTCTACCTTCGGAACCCGTGGTGGTGAGGTACGGATACCTTCGTGGTAGGAAGGTGGCTTCGGTTCTCCTGTTTGAGGTGACCCAAGAGGGGAAACGTTTCTATAGGAACGACTCCTTGATTTTGAGGTTGCACGTTGAGGAGGGAACCGCGTTGGAAGATATTCATGGTAACGATAGCTTGGATCTGATCATCCTAACAGATGATGAACTCAAAGAGGCCTTTGACAGTTTGGCTCTGTTTAAGAACCTAACCGGTATAAGAACAGCTGTTTTCACAGTCTCGGAGGCCTTTGCTTTTCCAGGAAGGACCCCCTATGAGCGTATAAGAAACTTCATACGCTATCTATATGATAGGTGGGGAATGAGGTTTCTTCTCATAGGTGGCGATAGGTTTCATGTCCCCGCGCCCCGTATAGATCTCCCTTCCTCGTGGCCTTCGGACTACGGAGATGTTATCCAAACCGATGCCTATTACGGATCCATGGACGGAGACTGGAACACCAACGGCAATTGGGACGTTGGTGAGTTTTCCGACAGCCTTGACCTCCTATTGGAGGTGGCCGTAGGTAGGATGCCTGCTTCTGACCTGAACGAGGCTTTGGAGATGGTCAGGCGGGTAATATACTACGAAACCCACTACACCTATCCCTTCTCACCCAATGCCCAGATCTTCGCCTCCCGTTTCATGGTGGATAACGATGCCTGTGTTATAGCGTCGGACATAGCG
Source organism: Thermotogae bacterium (assembly GCA_013154295.1). GTDB lineage: Bacteria > Hydrothermota > Hydrothermia > LBFQ01 > LBFQ01 > JAADCS01. The sequence goes on along the minus strand of JAADCS010000039.1, from coordinate 5,168 downwards.
CGTTATCTTCCTACTACTTTACCCTACGATACACTCTGCGAGATGGATTCTCCTCCTAGGGACGTTGGTATGCAAGAGTTCGTGGATTCGGTTGAAAGCTCTACGATTCTCTTCGCCTTCTCTCATTCAAATTATCGTACTTTCATCGTGAATATCGACACCGTAACCGTTCCCTTCTTGATACAAGATGTGGTGCGTTTGCAAACTGATAGTACACCGGTGGTTTGGATCCATCAGGGATGTTTGGTCAACTCTCCGAATACCAACTCCATCAATCTTTTGATATACAAGGAAGGTAAGAGTATAGTCTCCTACGGCCCCTCAAAGGAAAGCTCGCCGGGGAGTTCGCTTCCTATAGTAGGCAACGGCTTTAGAGCGGCCTACCAGGATAGTGGAGAGTTTTTCGCAGGAAACATAGACCTATACGCCAAACACTACGCCGCCTCGGTGGGATACTTTTTCTCCTTCGTATACGAGGCTTTGAGTTACAATCTGATAGGTGATCCTTCTTTGAGAATATGGAGGAACGTGCCTTCCACGATTAGCCCCACCTTCACCGTTTTAGGCGATTCTCTAACAGTCTCCGGTTTGCCTCCAAACGCACTTTTAACCGTTGCAAAGGACGGTGAAGTACTGGGCCGTTGGAGAGCTGACGGTTCCGGTAGCCTAAGTATCCGGCTTCCGGGTGTGGAAGGGGAGATTCTAGTGGGTATCTACTCTCTGGATCACTTACCCTTCATAGATACACTTGCAATAGGGACCGATCGCGTGGCTCTGAGGGTAGAGGCTCCAGAGAGAGTGTTTGCTGATGATACTTTAGAGATTGCCGGATGGGTTAAAGCTGTGGGATCGGGGTTATCGGATACCTGGGTTAGGTTCGTAGGTCTGGAACTTATCGGGGATGGTTCGTTGTACTTAGGATCGATAGGCGCTGGGGATTCTCTACCTTTCAATTTACAGGTGCCGGTTTCTTATTTTCACGCAGAAGAAAGAGCGTTGGGGTACGTGGAAGTCTCATGTTCCGCGTGCGATCCGGTGCGCGATACTCTTCACTTTATAGCCGAGGGTCCGAGGTTGGAGTTCTTAGGAGGTCGCATTAGCGCCGATTCCAGTATAACACTCGTGGTAGCAAACCTCTCAAGCGTGGCAGCGAGAGAACTTCATGTAACCTTCATAAGTGGAAGCTCAACACCGACTTCACTCGATACCGCCCCCGTCGTGCCCGCCAATTCCACGGTGGAACTTACGGTGAGGTTTACCAACGTTCCTTCCGGCGGTGACATCTTTCGATTCCGCCTCAACGATCCTTCCGATGACACTTTGAACGTTCTCTTGAGCATCCCCGACTCCGTTCCTCTGCCTCCTGTGGTTTTGACCGAGCCTTACGATGGATACGTGAAGGTAATGTGGGATGGGATGGGCGAAAGTGCTCTGGTAGAAGTGGATACAGGAGCGGGTTGGTTCCCCCTAACTGTGGTGCCGGCCAACTGGAGAATAGTTGAGGATCACTATGAAGGATGGCAAGTCAGGTGCTACCGAGTATCTCTAAGCGTAGGTGGGGTGTTGGGAGACTTTTCCGATAGGGTGTGCAACAGACCCAATCCTCCTCTGCTGTTTGAGAAAGACGTACCCTTCGGTGGATACAGATCCCATCTGCTGGTGGCAGATCTTTCTTCGGAGCCCAACTATGAGCTGATAGTCCCTTCCGTCTATAACTTCGTAAGTGTTTTTTCGTCCTATGGAGAACTCCTCTGGAAATACGAGGTGGATACTTTCCCCTCTCTGACTGAAATATCGGCACCGCCCGCCGTGGGGGATATAGATGGTGATGGGGAGTACGAGGTTGTTTTCGGTGTTGCGGGTGATTCGCCCCGGCTCGTGGTTCTTTCCCACGATGGTTCCCTTAAATGGGAGTCCCCCCTACCCGCCGTACCTATAGGGCCGGTGGTTATAGGACTCTTTGAGGGGAACTCCATACCCGATATGGCGGTCAAGGTGGGAGATCATGTGCGGTTCTATAGGGGGGACGGTTCCCTAATATCCGACTGTGGCCCCTTCGTTTGGGCCGATGAGTATATGTCAGCCGCTGACCTATATGGTGATGCGCGGTGGGAGTTGGTGCTACGGGGGAACTCTCCTGGATCCGAGGTGGTTATACTCAACTCCGACTGCCTTGATAGCATCATAACGCTCCCCGATATAACCTACGTGGGTAGTCGAGTCTACGATGCCGACGCCGACAGCCTGCCGGAGGTGCTCCTAAACGGCGGTTCGGCTATCTATATTCTTGATCTTAGGGAGGGATCCTTGGATAGTGTCTCGTTCCCCATACTTCCGGAGGCTGACGTTACCATGCCCTTGGAGTGGGATGGATCTCCTGGATGGGAGTTCGCTCGTTTGAACATGTACGATCTGATCGTGGCCGATGCCGACGGAAGTGTTCTGTTAGCTCACCATGATGATGTACATCCGAGGGGACGTAGGTTCGTGGCCGGAGATGTGGATGGAGACGGTCGCGAGGAGGTCTTCTTTTCCTCTGGAAGGAGTGTTCTATGGGGTAAGACCCACTACGGGGACCTTTTGGGTTTCCCTATAGATCTAGGCCATGGAGATCGTTATAGGGAAGAGGTGGTCCAGGGAGGACCACTCCTCTACGATATAGACGGAGATTCAACGGTTGATCTTTGTGTCCATACATCGGGACATCACCTTTACTGTTGGAGCTTGGGAAGGAGTAGACGTTTAAGTTGGCCTATGGTTCGTGGGAACCGATGGAACAGTGGTTTCGGTGCCTTAGAGATGCCGGATACCCTGATCATGGAGTTAAGTGAGGGAGGTGGTCCAGCTCCCCGCTTGGAAGTTTGGGTGTCAGGCCATAAACTGCATGTTAAAGGTAGAATCAAGGGAAGGATCGGGGTTAAAATTTATTCCGTGAGCGGGAGATTACTGAAAAGTTGGAGCTTCGTAGCGCGGGGTAACTTTGACCGAACTTTCCATCTGCGCTTACCTGTGGGACTTTACTTCGTCCTGACCGAGAGCGCACCCCTAACCAAAAGAATAAAAGCGATAGTCAGATGATGCCGCTGTTTCTTTTAGCTTCGCTGGAGAGTGCATATCTAAAAGGTAAGCTCTTGGCAACCTTTGATAAAATTCTGGCTAAGAAATTTTACGATAAGGTTTCGGACACCCTCCCGGACAGTCTAAAACTCAAACTCTCTAACGACGTGGGATTGGATGGCGACAGTGTAGCTTTGAATCTCCTGCGAAGGGGAAGCAAAGATCCATACGTCTGGAAGTTCGTTCTCTATCGGTTATACGTTGAAAACTCCACCAATCCCCACAAGATAAAAGAGTTTATAAAGGAAAACTGGGACAAGATTAAGGATATACCAGAGGTAGTATCCTTCGTGGGTGAGATATACGAAAACTTAGACGACCTGGACGCTGCCAGTAGGATGTACAGGTTAGCTTTAAGGAAAGGTGGAGACTATAGGACGGCCCATAACCTGGTCGTGCTGTTGGCCCGAAGGAACGAATGTGATTCTGCCCTGGAGTACTTCGGGGACGTGAAGGAAAATCCACCGGAAGATGCCTACGAGAGAAGGAGACTATATCTGGCCTTAGGGATGTGCTACGATCGTAAGCGTAAGGTTGATAAGGCCTTACATTACTATAAGATGGCTTACTCGCTTTTAAAGGATACGGTGGTAGGCTTCCGCATCGCCGATCTCTTGGCCCGAAGGAAACCTTCCGAGGCGTTGAGTTTCCTGGCAGCCATGTACGAGGATGTGGGCTTTGAACGTCCAAACCTTCATTGGGGTTACGCCCTGATAATGCAACCGGGTACTTTAAAGATAAACGAGGGTATAAGGGAGATAGCCCATTATATAGCTATAAGGGGGGATGATCCTAAAGGTAGGAACCTCCTCATGCATGCTTTCTTGAGAAAGGGAGATACCTCTATCGCCATCTATCATGCTAGAAGAGCATACGAGTTGGTCCCGGAGGATGATGATTACCGTTTGAGTTTGGCCCTCCTCCTTTCGGCCACCGAGAACAATCCTCGCAAGTTCGGTTACCTTTTAAGGGAGAGAGACAAAAACAACCCTCTGGGTCTTTGGATCTTTGCCCGCTTCTACAGGATGCGAGGCGAGATAACGAGAGCTGCGGAATACTACTCACGGCTGATAAAGCTGGATCCCTACAACATCTCCCTCGCTGAGGAGAGTTACCGCTTTTTTAAATCGCATGGCCGATTGAGGATGGCAGCCAAGATCATGCGAAACCTGACGCAAAAGTACCCCGATAGCTTAACCTTTTGGTTCGAACTAGGAGATACCTACGCGCTGTTAGAGGAGGCCGATAGTGTTGAGGCCACCTTCTCTTACTTTCTCAAACATTACGGTTTTAAGCTTAAAGATTGTGAAAGGGCCGCAGTTCTCAACAACTGGGCCTACTCCTATGCCCTGATGGGGCAACGGCTAAACGAAGCAAAGGATCTGGTGGAAAGAGCTTACAGTCTATGTAAACTCGACCAGATTTTGGACACCAAAGGGTGGATATACTTCCTTTTGGGTCAAGGGAATAGGGCAGAGCGTTTGGTGGAGAGAGCTGTTGAGGGCGTGGGAGAAAACGATCCGACCCTTCCTGAAGTGTATTTACATCTACTTCTCATAAGGTGCTCCAGTGGGGAACATAAGGTGAACGTGCGCATGCTGCGCCAACTCGGTGAGGCCATAGATCCAAAGAGAAGACGTTTTTACGAACCTTATATAAGGGAATGCTTGAGGTGAGAACGGAAATGGTTATCCTCCGGGCAAAATCCAACTATCTGAAGCTTTAATGCTGTTTTGCCGCATAAACGTCCTTTTGGGCCTGCAGCCCCCTTTTAAGGGGATCGTTTCCTACGGTCTTGAAGATTTTTATGAGCATGTACAAACTAAAGAGAGTGCTGCAGTGGAACGAAATATCATCGGTGATAATACTAGTAAAACATTCTCGGCCTATGAATGGGCATTATAACCTTTTGGCCTTCTATAATTGGAAACGCTATTTCTCAACCGCTCACGTGGGGCAAGTTTCACTTGGAGGCTAAATACCCTCACAGTGAAACCGAAGAGACGGCGGTATGACAGTTGCCAATAGAGTGATTTATGGTCGCCATAGCT
>JAADCS010000104.1 GCA_013154295.1 Thermotogae bacterium | reverse complement strand
GGCGGCCGGTATGGCTATGGAGGAGCCCAAGACCACCTCCACGAACTCGTTGGTACTCGCCGTCGCCATTCCCGTCACGACGACGTCGTCCCTCTCGCGCACGTAGGAGGCATAGGTGGCTATGGCTCCCATACCCAGCGAGAGAGTGAAGAATATTTGACCTGCTGCCTCTACCCAAACTCTGGCGTCCAATATACGGGAAAAGTCAGGTTTCCATATAAACTCTAAACCCTTGAGAGCGTTCCAGTGATCGTTGGGTCCCTTGGAGAACATGATAACCACGGCCAGAAAGATGGCCATGAGTATGAGCAGAGGCATTCCGTATTTGGCTAGAACCTCAATCCCGTACCGCACGCCTCTTTGAAGGACATACCAGTTCAGAAGGACCGTCACCCAAAAGATGAGGTAGGCGAAAGGAGTCGGTTTGGTGTACTCGGCCAAAAAGTCACTGAAAGGTTTTAGAGCCTCCGCTGTATCTCCGGAGATTACCGGTGTGGGTAGCTGCCCAAAGAGGGCACTCAACGAAAATCCTAACGTCCAAGATTCGATGTAGATGTAATACATTATTATAAGAACTGGTGCTGCCACACCCACTACCCCCAAAAGTCTTCCGATCAACCTGGCACGGTAGGATTTAAAGAGAGTTCCAATGATCCCCACGGTTGATCCGTGACCTCTGGCCCCGCCGAACCTACCGGCCATCCATTCCACCCACATGAGGGGAAGACCGAGGAGGGCAAGGGAAACGAGATAAGGGATCATAAAGGCACCACCACCATAGAGAGCCACCTTTGAAGGAAAACGGAGAAGATTTCCCAAACCGACCGCGTTACCGGCTGTGGCAAGAACTACACCTATACGGGAACCCCAATGTTGCCTCGGCCTTTTGATCATAGTCGTTTATTGTACGGCAGGAGATCGCATCTTGACGTCCATCACTGGTGTATAATAGAGGGTAATGCGGAAAGCCGCCATATATCCGGGAACCTTTGATCCTTTCACCTTGGGTCATCTTGATATAGTTGAACGTGCCTCTCGTCTGTTCGAGTACGTTCTTATAGGTGTGGCTGAACCGAGGCATAAAGCTCCTCTTCTTCCACAGGATGTGCGTGTCCGGCTCGTTGCCGAGAGTGTAGCTCACCTACCCAATGTAAAGGTCAAGGGATTCTGCAAGCTACTGGTGGATTTTGCAAGAGAGGAAGGTATAAACGTGATAATACGCGGAATAAGGGCCGTTTCCGACTACGAGTACGAGATGAAAATGGCATGGATGAACAAAAAACTCTACCCAGCCTTGGAGACGGTTTTTTTACTCTCTTCCGAGAAGTTTGCCTACCTTTCTTCTTCCTTTGTCAAGGAGATATTCTCTTTGGGTGGTGACGTCTCCAACTTCCTACCTCATCCAGTTGCCAGGTACCTTGCGTCTATACGCGACGGTGGTTAGCTTCATCTAACGATCACTCTGCGGGTGTCATTTTCCAGAACCACCCAGTATATTCCAGGTTTAAGAGAGACGTTTAACTGATCATCGCCTTGGAAGAGGAGGCGTCCATCGGAGGTAACCACCTTTACCCTACCTTCGGTTCTCACCAAGAGTTTCCTACCCACGAGGCTCACCTTGGGGTTTTGGTCTTTTCTCTCGACCACGCCCAAATCGTCTCCTTCGTTTAACGGATCGTAGACGAATTCTATCTCATCCAATATAGGGCTTAAGGTTGAATCCGTGCTGGCGTAAAGTTCAATCCTGTACTGTAAGAACCTGAAGTGCTGCTCTGTAAAAGTGTCCGAGAGAGGAATAGAAGGTTGATAGAGGTTTTGACTACCACTACCGGTGAAGACGTAGGGACCTATCCAGGGTGTCCAACTGCTACCGTAACGGGATACCCTGACATAGACGTGTATCTCCTTGCCCGGTGCGGAGGGATTACAGTTGGAGAACTGCACTCTCACCTCCTGCCACTCCCTATAAACTCCGGCATCCAGAGGAGAGGAGGTTAGGGTGGCATTGGGATAGTACTGTAACACGGTTTTGTACCACCAGAGACCTTCTTTGGGAGAGGAGTACAAACCGGCGCGTACAAGTATATCGGGAGAGGCGTCGCTGTTAAGGTCACCTATACCTACGCCGAAGTAGTGGCGGGTGGAGATTGAGGGAGTGGTTTTGGTAAAGATTAAGGATCCACCGTTTATGTATATGTATATCCTCTGGGCATTTTGGTCAGCCACTGCTATATCCAAATCTCCGTCCGGCTCGAAGTCAGCCAGCTGTATGCCCATGGGTCTACTGGCGGAGTTGTCAACGGTTATACGTGTAAAGGAAAGACCTCCATCGTTGCGGTAGAGATAAACTTTACCGCTACGATCGGTTAAAGCGAGGTCGTAATCCCCATCTCCATCCGCATCCCCTTTGGCCAGGCCGTAGCCGTCCGACAGAGAATTATCTACCACCACCTGCGTAAAGGTTCCACCACCATCGTTCCGGAATATTCGCAGGGCATTCCGGGTAGCCATAGCTATATCGTTGTCCCCATCGTTGTCATAGTCTCCTATAACCACGTCATAGCTGGTCCCAAGGCCCGTACCCAAGCCGTGTTTTGTCCACCCACTTCCAGTGTTTTCGTACCACCACAGGCCACCGGCCAACCAGGTAACAGCCACATCGTAGTCCCCGTCACCATCCAGATCTCCAGCGTCCACACCCTCCGCTTCCGAACCCCCACCCACATTCGGGTCTATGGTATGGGCGGAAAAACTCATGCCCCCATCGTTTCTGTAGAGTATCAGATCCCTGCTTATGGTGGGATGGGCGGCTGCGAAGACGTCCATATCGCCGTCATGCTGGTAATCTACGGCTACCACTTCATCGACGCTCTCAACCCCGCTCTCTATGGTGTGACGCGCGAAACCTCCGCATCCGGAGTTTTCGTACCAGTATACAACGTCCGGACCGGACTCATCCGAAACCAAAAGGTCGTTGTCTCCGTCCAGGTCCATATCCACGATGTCGGGATCGTTATCCCATCCACCTATGGAGTTATCCACGGAGTACTCCCTTAAGGTCTTGAAGATCCCCTTAAGGCGAAGCTTGCCTGGAAAACTGTAAAAAGCATATGGAGTAGCTGAACAGAAGGTGTTGTTCCAAGAGGATACGGTTGAACACACCCCTGCCCCTCCTGACCAATCGCTTTGAACCACAGATTGACTAACCAAAAACACCAACATAACTTTGTATTTTACGGCTGGAGAACGAACTTCCAAACTATGGTTCTTCCCATCTCCGGGAGTAAAATAATTGGATAATGCGATACTTCAATGAGTTTCTTGGTCGGGAAGTGGAGTTACCCGATAGGGCAGAAAGGATAGTATCGTTAGCCCCCAACGTAACCGACACTCTCTTTCGCTTGGGTGTGGGGGATAGGGTTGTAGGTGTAAGTCTTTACTGCAACCGTCCAAGAGGATTAGATTTACCGAGAGTTGGAACGTACCTAAATATTCTTTGGGACAAGTTTTTGGCTTTAGAGCCAGATCTAGTACTTACCACCACCGGTGTTCAAAGATCAGTTGCGGAACGACTCTTGAACGAAGGGATACCCGTAGCAACTGCTCCACTACCTAACTCCGTTTTTGGGATTTTAGAGAACGTTAGGAAGGTTGCCCTTTTGGTAGATGCTCTACCGGAGGGGGAAAGATTGAACTTTCAACTTCTAAAATCCTTACATAAACTCGTATCCTCACGTTTCAATCTGAAGGCATATTATGAGATAGATTTGGGAGGTCCCATAACTGTAGGTGGCCCCTCCTACATAACCGATGCCCTTTCAGTCGTGGGGATACGGAACGTATATTCGTTCAAAAGGGAAGCCTATTTTAAACCGGAGGATACGGAAACGGTTTCTCTGAACATGGACCTGATAATCTACGAAACTAAACCAAATCGTAAATACGATACCGCCCGCATAAGGAAGGAGATGCGAGAACGAATAGGAGAGGTCCCCGTTATCGTCCTTCCTCCCGATTCCCTTGCCCACTACGGCCCTTCACTTCTGGATGAGGTGCTTCCCGCTCTCTGGGAGCACTTGAACACGGGTAGGTGGCGGCTTTAAAATCCTCCTACCATGCGTAGGATATTCTTGGCGTTTATGCTGGTCGGTCTTTTGGCCGCATGTAAGGATAAGGACACCGCACCTGGCGGTGATGAGGATACTTCGCCTCCTGTGGTAACACCGGAAAGTACGGTAACCTACTTCAACTTAAGCGGCAGCTACATCTACAGGGATAGCCTGTATATCTATAGTTCGGATAGCTTTTCCATAGATACAGTGAAACGCACCTTCTTCACCGCCGTCAGTTCCACCCCTTACCTGCTGGTGCCCTTCCGTGACTCCACCTACTCTTCCGGTCAGATAAAAGATGATACCTTCAAAATATCCGGAGATACCCTGTACTTACTTTTGAAGTTCAACATGGATACCGTGAGCATAGGTTTCATGTTGGACTACTTGGTAGGGATACGTCCCCTTTCGGTAGGTCAGAACTGGAATCCTATACCGGAGAGGGTATATCCTCTGACCGATTCTTTAATAAGTCCGCAAAGCGGTTGTACTTTATACGTCTACTTTGACTCCTTAAGTGTGGATTCATCTAGAGCCTCCGTTTTGGGCATGGAGACGGTGACCACTCCTTATGGAACCTTCGAAGATTCCTACAAGGTCTTCTATAGTAACGATCTGCGGCTCTTCTACCACACTACCGGGTGTTTTTCCTTGAGTGGAGCGGCGAATATAACTATGCGAGATACCTCTTACTTTAAGCCCTATGAAGGCCTGGTTCGCTCTCATGTCTTTACCAAGATGATGTCGCTGGTTAGCACGGACTCGAGCGAGAACTTCAGGGTTCTGGTGGGAAGATGAAGGAGATAACTCCCGAAACGACGGTTGAGGAGATCGTCCTAAGGTACCCCGATGCGGTGGATATATTTTTCAAGTACGGGATACCTGCTATAGCTTGTGGTTCTCCTATATGGGGAACTATAGGTGAGAACGCTGAAAAGTACGGTGTTGAGGATTTGGAGGGTCTTTTAAAGGAGTTAAATGACCTGATCCAAAGGAGGGGTGGTGGTATAGACCTAAAGATAACCCCCGGTTTATGAGGGACGATCTCCTACGTCTCAAAGATGTGTTGGTGGGCGGGGGATTTAAAGTGGCTACAGCTGAATCCTGTACCGGTGGGTCCCTCGCTCACCTCCTAACATCCATTCCAGGATCCTCCGAATACTATGTAGGTGGGGTGGTAGCCTACTCCGTTGAGGCTAAGATCAGGATCTTAGGAGTGGATCCTGATCTCATAGAGCGATACACAGTATATTCTGAGGTAGTGGTGGAAAGTATGGCCGAGGGAGTGAAGGATCTTCTCAAAAGCGATATCGCGGTAGCTACGAGTGGAGAGTTCAACGGCAAAGGTTACTTCCTCTACTGCATAATCCATCCCAAAGGCAAGGAAATCGGGAAGGTTTCTGTTATTGGCGATAGGGTAACCTCCAAAGAGGAAGCCGTTTCTTTCCTAATAGGTAGGCTTTTAGATCTTCTAAAACGTTGAAACATTTGGGAGATCATGCTAAAACCCCTGTTTCCTGCACGATGTTGATTTGTGGCAACGTCCATATCCTTTTAAATTAATATCATCAAACCATACCGTTGCCCACAACGGAGCGGCTTTCGAATAACAGTAGTTGCGCACTTTCGTGCCGCAAGTTTAGTAATTGAGTAATTTAATATTGAACAAGGATAAAACAGGAATCACAAAAAGCCCCTACC
>JAADCS010000079.1 GCA_013154295.1 Thermotogae bacterium | reverse complement strand
GATGAAGGAGGAGACACGTATGAGGAACACCTAAATGCTACACTATGTCTAGTAGCAATGCAAGAGGGGCGGCTAGATAGCCGCCCCACGCTTAGGGAGGTGGTCCTCGACGGACGGGATTAGTATACCACAAAAATAGCCCCCAGGTTTTCTCTCCTGGGGGTGGGGAGCCCTCGACTCCCCGGGGTTCCCTTAGGTTGGCTTTTACATTATACGGCCTGTGTGTCTGATCGTCAAGCCTTCTTTCCTCGTTCCTACTCTAACCCCATTCTTCTAAAACTTGACAAATAAGTTAACCCCTGCTATCCTACTACCGGAGGCAATATGAAAAAGCTCAAGGTTTACCTAGACGACGTAAGGGAGCCCCCGAAGGGCTACCTAGTCTTCCGGGACGCCGAGGGCCTAACGAAGTTCATCACGAACGTCCTCGGAGGTGATCTTTCTGGGGTCCAAGAATTTTCTTTGGATCACGACCTCGGCAATGGGAAAAGGTCGGGGGCTGACTTTTTGAGGTGGGTCCTCGACGGAATACTAGCCGGGCGGATCAAGAATGCCCGGGCCGCTAAATGGACCGTACACTCGGCTAACCCCGTGGGGTCGGAAAACATGAAGCACCTCATCGGGGACATTCTTCGGGCTAGCATTCAGGTCGAGATCGAGGAACTAGCCCGGAAGCTTGGCCTTGACGACGACTTCCTCGTTTACCTCGCTATAGAATGGGCCAAGGACCTTCAAAGAGAGGGGTCGAATATCCGCACCCCGGCTTCTATCACCGACGTGTACCGGAGCGTTAAACTATCCAAGATGCTCCGGGGTTATCTTAAGAGCCTAGTCGAGAACGGCGTTCACGAATACGCCACCGGAGAGGACCTGAAGACTCTTCTAAAGGATCACCGTAGAGAAACGGGCAAGTTCTCGTCAGGAAAAGGACTCGTCGAGTTCCTAAACCTATTCGATGGAGACGTGTATGACCCCTACGACGCAGGAGATTGGAGGGAGCTCTATGACTAAGATTCGCGTGGAAGTAAGTGGCGTAGAGTGCTTCGGAGACAAAAAGACGCTAGTGGTAGAACTCGCATTATCGCCATTCTTTTCACGCGAAGAACTAGCCCGCGAGGTCCGGAGGGCGGTAGAAATGCGGGGATGCACCCTCACGAAGGACTGGCGCGTCACGTTCCTAGCCGAATACAACGGCAAGGAGTGGAAGACGCTCAGATAGGAGGTAAGAGTCATGACCAAGAAACGGGAAGACTTAACAAGCTACAGACTTTCTCCTCTTGAATGGGCAACACTTAGCTCAGTACGTAAAGCACTAGAATCTGAAAATCCTTATGCCTCAAAGTACGGATTCGCGAAGTTCTACCCCATCAAAGATAGCATCCTCGATCTCGTTGCCGGTGTCATGAAGAAATCACCGGAAGAGGTCTACACGCTTTACCACCACTACCTAAACGGATGGGGGCCGGATAGCCTCTTTGAACTTTCGGGACTAGGAGGACACTACCACATCAAGCTCGATTGCGCGAAACCCCTTGAAAATGAAACCCGGTACGACACAATAGCCGCGCTCGTTAAGGAGGTGGGAGAAGAAAAAGCTTACATTGCCGACGTTGAACATCTCTTTAAGTATGGTGAGCCTATCTACACTTGGTGGGACTTTCACCACTACGCCGCGCTCTATCACCCCTACAAGCATTACTTCCACATCGTTCCGATCAACTATGAGTGTGGCGATCCTAGCCGGGCCAAGCCGTGGGGTGAAACCCAGCTTGAGATCATCGAATGGGTAAAAACCGTTGATCCCAAGGAGTGGTTCGCGAAGCTCGACGGTGATAAGCTCGCCGAGGCTCTAGGAACGAAATGGCCCAAGTAAGGAGGCGAACTGTGAAAGTACCCAAGCTAGACCTCAAAGATACGCCACCAATCGGGATGCTAGCTAGCGGGCACCTGTGGGTTCCCTATCGTAAGCGGGCGTTTAGAGCGTTCCCGGTAGAAGGTGAAACTAGTTTCCGAGCGGTTAACATCGAAGCGCTCGGCGGGCTCAACATCGAGAAGTTCCTCGTCATTGGAGGCGGGGTAATAGCCCGGACGAAGCAAGGCGAAGACGTATTCCTTCCATTTACCGATCAGCGGGCTCGTTTCGTTCCCGGAGTCTTTAGAGACGAAGTGGTGATTAATGACGAACACCTAAAAACCGTCCTACTAGCCCGGTCGCTTGAAGACTACCGGGGCGTGTTTAGGGGCGTCCACTTTGATAAGAAAGGTGCTTTAGTAGCTACCGATGGCTTTCGCCTACACGGGTCTAGGGGCTCTCATACAGCCTTCGACTTGGGAACGATCTGCGGACTGGACCTAGCGGAAATGGTAAAGCAAAAAGGGACATACATCAGGGTGAATAGCCCCGGGTTCTTCGAGTTTGAGAACCGCCCTAATCGCGTCAAACCCGCTCTTGCCAAGGTACTTAAGGATGGGACCAAGCTTATTGGCCTTCAAATAGACGGCGGCTATCCCGATTGGCGTAGGCCCATTCCCAGCTATCACGAAGAAACAAAACGCCTAGCCTTAACTAGCGTCTTCGATCCCGAAAAATGGCAGCCCTTATTCGACTGGCTTAAACCCATTAAGAAGAAGAACCAGGAAAACATCTACGTTTTCATAACCCCAGATGGGGCGTACACTACTGATAAGCGAAATAAGAGTGACGATCCACTCGCCGAATTTGACGAGCCTCGTATCCCTTCTGGCAAGCAGGGATTTGCATTAGCCCACATTCGCGATGCCCTCGCACACGTAGGAACACCGAAAAAAGTTATATCCCTACCCCATTGGGAATACGACGAGAAGATAAACCCTCCAGTCGAGCTCGTAAATGGAGGGAAGTTCGCCGTAATAGTCCCACTTCGCCTCCCTTGACAAATACGTCAAGAGGGGGTAAGCTAGAGACGAGGTGATAGTATGTTCACGATCTTTATCTTCACGTGGGGAATAATTTTCGCTCTCGGCATGGGGATGCTGATGGCAAAAAGAAGCCCCCGGCTTTCTTTCTTCTTTTATATCTCGGCTATCGTTATCTTATACGCGCTCATCTCAACTAGCGCCGTCGTTGAATTGGGGTGGTATCAAAAGACGTTCGCCTCCCTGGCCGGGGTAGCCCTCGGACTCGTAGGAGCTATCCTCGTTGCATCGGCAATAGACGAATTTTAGAGGCGGGCAAGAAAAATAGCCGCCCGATTGGGCGGCTATTCATTCATGAGAACACCTCACAAATCTCTCATCTCACTTGTATGAGAACTTCTCATTTTATCCACTTCCACTCTTCTAGGGGTGGCCGGGGCGGATTTCCATGACTATATTCCAGGAACCCGTGACGGTAAACGAGCTCTCCACACGAGGTTCCACGGTCAAACCACCCCACGTATCCCTCCCACCCTCCGGAAGGGTCGAAGTGTTCTGGGAACGCCACTACCATTAAAGGGTATAAAAGGCCAAAGTGCTGCCACCCGCACCGGTGGCCCCACTCGTACTTCATCACGGTATCGGTGAGGTTGTAGTAAAGCCAGCTACCATCAGGTAGCTGTTCCTTTCGCATGTAGGAATAGCTCGCGATGAACGTCACCCCGCCGTAGGTAAAGTCCGGGAGCTCCCTTCCAAAGACCACGGGGCGGATGTTCCAGTCATGAAAGAGGGTGATGTAGGGGGTAAATAGCACGCGGTATTCTCCCGTTTCCGGGGCATAGTGCAACCCTAAAGAAAACCCCACCTCTTCAACCTTATCGGTGAAGGGCAGGGCGATAAGTAAACCGACTACCGTAGGCCAGAATAGCTCACCGAGGCTTAGTCCCATGTGTAGTGAACTCTATAGACTATTTCACCAAAGGGTTTAGAGGGGATGATGCGCGTGAAGGTAGAAAACACGTTTAGGTTATTTACGGCCTTGGCGAGGAAACTAGCCCGGCGGGTGAGGTCGGACGGGTCATCAACAAGCGCGTTAACGACATTAACGATTTCAGGGGACTGATTGTATAGCTGTTCCTCTAGTTCCCACAACGTCATGATCTCGCCTGACGATATGACCATCTCGCCGTCATGAGAGTCCACCAGCCTCCGAAAGTCCTCAATAGCCGCTAGGAGCATCGAATGGCGAAGAGACGTGGAAAAGAGGGTTAGCCCCTCAACTAGTCCCTCCTTGGAAGCGGACAGAATTTCGTCTAACACACCAAACCGAGCCTTGACCCCTCCCCGTAGAACGGGAATTTCGGTAAACCCAAAGCAATGAGTAAACACGCCAGAATCGCAAGGAACCGCGTGCTCTAGAACATGAGCTAGCCCCACCTCGTCCTTGACCCGGAAACATGCCTTGAAGACCACCACACCCTCCTTAAGAAACTAGGGGAGGATCGTTGCAGGTTTTGCAACAATCCTCCCACATCTCTACTCGTACTCCGACCATAGCCGCTCTAAGAGGATCGCCTCATACGATCAAGAAACGCATCAAAAGGTTTTTCATAAAATTCTTCGTTCGCGATTTATGGAGGGAGGCCTTCTCTCATCTCCCGAAGGCCTCGGCAGTTCTTCGGCCTTTATCAACGGCCCTTGTAATATCTCTTTCAAAAGTTGATCTTGTTGCTTGTTCAGCTCTATCGTATTTTCTAAAATCCATATCAAATGCGTTAACTCTAACCCCAGCTCCGGCGTCCACTCCTCCGGCTCGATATCATCCAATAGGCTACTCTTCCTGCCACGGCGATTTTTCTTATGATAAGAAAGCCACTTTCTAAGCGGGTAAAGTCCTGAAACCTCATAGTCCCATACCTCTGGCCTGACACCCTGCAAATAGCCAATACCTACACGAAGACGACACGTTTTTCTTTCATAAGAAAAACTATCCGGGTACGGATACACCCGTGGCAGCTCCACCCGACTTGCACGACCACTTAGCACGCAGGAATCCCTGAACCGCTCGCCATATGTATGAAAGCAGAGTAAACGTCTACCCAGCTTAACTGCCTTTTGAAATAAGTCCAGCCTTTTGGTAAGGGGGACGCGCGGAGGTGGCGATCTTAACTCCTCCCAAAATTGCTCTGTATAAGCTGGGTGGGCCAGCACGCTGTAAACATATGCAAACACATCTTCAGGAGAAACTCGAACACCATACAACTCGCTCAATTTTTCAATTAACCCCCGCGTCAAATTCGCGATTCGGTTATGGGGGTCTTTCCATAACGGAATAATATCCTTTCCCCCTCCTACTGCAAAATAGTCCATATCCGGCACATTCGCTGAAGCTATAAGCGCAGGGCCTCTGCCCAAAGGCTTGGTAAGATGGGATGTTAAGTAAATTTGTTCGTCACTTTGCGTTGCCCAAAGCTCCACCCGCGGGCGAGAAATCACCCTTCCATCCGCAATAATCCATGTCCTAATTAAGCTGCGATAACCATATCTTTCATATTTTTCTGGCTGGTCCTCAATATTTAATTGGCTTATTGGTTTAAGTCTTTTATTCTCGAAAATAGCAGGATAGCTCTTGTTAATTTTGCGATCTCCACTTTCTTTAAAAAGAAGCGCGCGTTCCTTAGGCGAAGACGAGACCAACTTCTCCCACCTTTGCTCAAGCACTTCTCTTGTGGGCCCTATCGGCCAGGTCCGCTTAACCTGGACGCCGGAATGCTGCCACGGAAAGATGTCTGTAATGAGCGGCCAACTGGCGTATTCTCCCGAAGCCATGGGCACGAATGGGTCTTGCCAACCATCAGGCGCCCTGTACCACTGCAACGAGTCTAAACCTTCTATTTTATTCAATGTTTTCAATTTTTCTTCCC
>JAADCS010000046.1 GCA_013154295.1 Thermotogae bacterium | reverse complement strand
GGATAGGAGTTCCACCTTCGTGCGTTGGTAAGCGTGGATCGTTATACCACGTATCCCCTATGGCTACGAGGGATCCCACCTTCAGGTCGTATCCTTTTGGTTCGGAGGGTGGTTGTGAAGGTTTGAGAAGCTTAAAACCGTCCCACACTATCCAATCACCGAAGAGACGGTTATCCGGTGAGTCCTCATGCAGCCAGTATATGCTCGTAAGGGCGAGCAACAGCATCGGGTGTATTTTAAGGCGGAAAGATGTTTGTGTGTTTATCAATAGTTAAACGAGGATAAAATAGGAATCATGAAAATCTTTATTCTGCTCAAATTCGTAGTAAAAGTACAAAAATGGAAAAACGTTAAAGATGCTAGAACTTTAACACCGATTACAATGATTGGGCAGAAGAGCCTTCTTCCATAATGGGCACAAGTCCTGCCGTAGCGATTTACCTGGGATTCTGATATGGTTTCTTAAGAATTAGCTTGGAACTGCCTATAGGGTAACGGGTGGTGACTTGGGTTACTAACAGTAGTTGTGTAATCAGACCGACAAAAGAGAATAATCCTCTCCAGGCGTTTTCTGCCATCTGCGGCCACATTTTAAGGGGGAAGGGGGATATGATAAACTTCTAATCCTCCGACAATAACTCTCTGCAGCGATTGGCCAAATCGGATACCCCATCTATCCAGTACTGTTTAAAATCGCCGGGAATATTTGCGCGATCCGTCGTCCATAGGAAGCTTAGCACTCGCACCTTAACTTGGCTCCCATTCCGGTTGAACCTGAACACCTTAGGTTGTCCGTTCTTATCCTCAAATATCATGCGATACCCCTCCAGTTTGCGGTCGGCATCCCGGTATTCTGTTCCTTTTGGGTCCACGAAGACAATGAAGTAGTCAGATCCCTTCTGTAGCCAGAAAATGAAGTCGGGTTTGAAGCGGGCGATACGGTTAGCCTTCGGGTCGTAGTAGGGAATATAGACCTCATCCAAACTTTCGTCAATCTTACTGAACATCCACCAGTCAAACGCTTGGAAGCCGTTGTCCGGCTGATCAATATACTTTTCCAATTGACGAATGAATTGGCGTTCGCTCTGGGTTTTTATGATGTGACGGATGTAGTTCACCCGCTCGCTTTCCGCAATGACCACCGGTAAGTAGTAATGCTGGACGATGTGCTTGATGGTGATTGTTAAACCATCATAGCTGTACTCTTCCCCCTCCGAAACTGTACGTGTAACCTGTTTTATACCTTTGGTATATTCGTCTAAGGAAATTTCCTTAGCTTCCAGTTGCCGCTTCAACTCTTGCTCAATTAGAGTCGAATTCTTAAACTTCCTTACTTTTTCAATTTTCCTTCGTAGGTCCTCAATGTCCTCCAGCATAACGGTAATATGCTTAAAGTGACGGATCTCATCTTTCAGAGGCTTTAAGCTTTCCACTTCTTGGAGCGGTATGGAGAAGTACTTCGCTACCCTTCGCACCAGTTGAATCACATCACCGTATCGCTGTTTCCCATCTATTCGGTAGAAACGCTCATACTCGGATAGGCTTACTTTAAGAAGGCGGAGGCTCCGCGGCTCAATATCCGTTAGCATTAAAATCACGCGATCATCCGTGCTCTGAACGAACGTCCGGAGAATCTCTAGCTCATCTTGGGCGATAGGGAATTTGGATAGCTCCCTCCTTTCTGCAAGGAGCGCTTCAACCTCCCTATAAACGGGTACCAATAGCAGCTTATTTTCTGCTTCGGGATTTATCTCAAAAAGGTCAAGATGACGCTCACCGGCACCTGCACGCTCTTGCTCCAGATTTTCAACAACTTTCTTCAGGGCTTCCCGCTTCGTCCCAAAGACAAATAGGGTTTCCAGTGTCTTGGCGATGGGTTGCAGCGCTTTGAATTTCTCCTCGTCTATAATACCAGCGTTGTAAAGAAAGCGGAGTCGCCTCCTCTTCCCCTTTATCGGTTCAATGCGTACTCCCCTACCGATAGACTGCAGGATAAATTTCTTGGCGTCTTTTCCTCCAATGTTAATGTAGCATATCACGTTTGGACGGTTGGAGTCCCATCCCTCGTAGAAAGTTCGGGAGCCCATCAGGATGTTAATCTCCGAATCATCCTCGTTAAGACGGACGAAATACCCCTCATCATCAAAGCGCTCGTTGATCTCGTATCCAGCGAGTTTTTCCTTAAGCCACTTGGAAATGTCGCCGATCTTGATGAGGGCGAAAGGACGGTCAGCGGACTTGAGCTTGAACGCCATCTCCTTACGGTCAGAAGGACGCACCAAGACTTCTATTTCACCGGGGCTTTCGGCGTTAAAGACGAGGCGCATTAGGTCTTGTGGAGTTAGACTATTAAGCAGGTTTTCATCAATCTCAACATTTCCCTCCTCAAACACGAAGGAGGGACGCTCCCGCAATTCCTCCAGAAGCTCTTCCTTTGCCTGTTGTGAAATGTCCTCTGAAATCTCCCCTCTCCCGATGCGCTCCAGTTCCCGAAAGAATAGAAGTAGATCTGCATCTTCCGTGTTAACGGAATTCACCAAAACCAACATCAGAGGTTTATGGTATGCACTTTTATCCTGCCTCCCTTCATAGACCTTCCGAGTATAGGCCAACATTAAAAGGGCCTTAAGTACCACTTTCTGCTTCTCTTCACCCGTATAGTCTTCCTCATTTCTGAAGGCCCTCATCTCCTGCTTGAGAATATAGATATGTTTTCCGTATCCCGCCCGGATGTATTCGGCGAGGTTGAAGTTGAAAAGGGTGGTAGCGATGTCTCGGGAGTCAGTAAAAGTAGCGGAGAAGTTAAAGAGAAAACCGTTGCGGGAGAGGATAGCATAGATGTGCTGACGTTTAGATTCCTCCTTATCCCCCTTATGGGCCTCATCTAAAAGTACGTACCACTGTCCATCGTTATCGTAATTTCGGAAATCTACGATCTTCTCCTTCTGCTCATCGCTTAGGTTATCGGAGCGATAGTAGAATACGGCGGCTTCCTGCTCCTTCAGTAGGGAGCCCTGTCGTAGAACATCCTCATATTCGCGCAACTCCTTAAGAACGATGTTAAAATCCCGCCGATGCCAGTTGAACTCATCCACATGGCGTTTGAATTGCTCAATAAGGTCGTCGCGGTGTGTAAGCACCAGGATATTGTTTCTGGGAATCTCCCCCCGCTGCATCAGCTTCCATAGGATTTCAATGAGCTTCACAATAACCAGAGTCTTGCCGCTGCCCGTAGCCATCCAGAAGCAGGCACGATTGATGAAATGCTCGTAGGGGATTTTACCGTCCGTTTCGGGATAGTACTCAAGTAGGAGTTCCCTAAGGCGATAATTTTTGTCTTTCAGGTCTATGTCCAGAGAAGCGCTAAGGCCGTTGTTTTGATACCACTGCCAGAGCCTTCGCTTGCGCTCGGCGTTGGCGTCTAAATCTTCATCGGGTTTGAAATCTCTGAAATCTTCGTAATACTTCCACAATAGTTTAATGGCGTTTTGAATAGCCTTTTGCTGATAATCCCAGAGGCGTATATCTTTGGAAAAGGTTTCTACATCTAACCATCTCCAGTTTGCGGGCAGGTGATCATCGCTAATTGCCTCCACCATGTGCTGTAGGTAGATGTGGATGTTGTCTTTATCTTTTTTTCTCCCCCTGGACATAGCTTTACCACCAGATTAACGGTTTAATCACCCGCCAATCCGGGTTCTTTAGATCCATCTTGGTGCCGTCTTCAAACTCCACTGTGCCCGGTCTGGTGGGGTCTTCGGGGTCGGGATGGATGTGTTTGATCCACTTGCCCGTGAGGTTGGATAGGGTCTCGGCAAGGTCAATGTCCGAGTAAAGTTTGCTCAGATCCACTTTCACCTTGCCCTGCTCCAGGTCAACTTCCAAGGCATGCGCCATCTTCAAGTCCCGCATAAAGATATAGCGTACAGGGTCATTATAGTCGTTGAAGAATTTGGCCTCATCACTATACCTTGCCTGGCGCAAAACATTCTCGTATTGCTCCAGTTCGTAGTATTTGAGGAAATGGCTAACTCCTTGCCCATTAGGTAGAGCTTTACCATCTTTCCACTTATCGGAAAAAATTACCTTTTTAATCCGGGGTAAAAGGACAGTATAAAAGTAGTCGGCCATCTCTATCAAGATGTATTTGCGACTGCCCCCATCCTGCCGGTTCAGGTTGATGACTGCATGGGCAGTGGTTCCAGAGCCGGCGAAGAAATCGAGAATTATGGAATATGTATCATTACCGGAACCCACCCGGATACAATCCTCTACGAGCGCAACGGCCTTTGGATAGGTGAAGATTCCATGACGTCCAAACAGATTTTTTAAAGTTCTGGTGCCATAGTCGGTTGCCGAATATTCGGATTTATCCCACCATGTGGGTGGTGTTATTCCTTCTCGCATTCTTGATTTAATGTAAATCGATAGTTGCCCATACCGGTCTCGGCCTACCTTCACTTCATCAGGGCTTTGTTCCAATCTTTCAGGTGTCCATTTCCATCTTCTTGGTTGCCCATTCTTGTCTATTGGCCACAACACTTTCTCATCTTCCTTAGGTTTCTCAAGAACGATCCATTCTTTTTTGTTTTGATCCCATTTCATACGAGGGAGTCTCCATTTTCCTATGTTGCTTACATAGATCGGATAATACATTCTCGGGGCTTCTTCTTTTAAGCCACCGTGCTTGCGGAAATTGACCCACTCAAATGAACCATACTCATCCACTTCTCTATATCGCTCTCTTTGTGCTTTTGTTCTTTGTAAACGACCGGCGGTTACAGCTTCAGTTTTTGCGAAAAAAGCAACGTATTCATGATTGAGAGAAAAACCCTTAGGCGTGGAACGTCCAGCAGGATTGCTCCTGACAACAGCAAACCCTAGCTCTTCAGGGAAATAAATGGATACTACTTGCCTTAGTTGAAGAAGCTCATTGTCATCAATAGCCACACATATAATTCCCTGCTCATTCAAAAAATCTCTAGCAATATTAAGTCTGTTTTCCATCAGTGACATCCAAGAAGAATGTTTATACCTGTTTATGTAATCAATCTCAGTTGATTCTGAATTATATGGCGGGTCAATGTATATGCATTTCACTCCCTCCCTAAACTTCGGTAAAATAGTATTCAACGCCTGATAGTTTTCACTCTTAATTAGCCATCCATCCAGCGCCTTATCCAGATTGTCAAAGAGTCCGATAATCTGTAGCTCCAAGTCCTTGAAGTATTTCGTATCCAAAGGCAGGAAGCGATAGCGCGGATTAGGGTGCTTGCCCGTTATGTCCCTCTCCCACAGACTTTCTGCGGAAAAACTTTCATCCACCATTCCCAGCTCTTGCCACTCCTTCACCTGCTCGGCAAAACCCGAATGTTTCACGATGCGCTCAAGCAGCTTTTTGTTCCGCTCAACAATCCTGTCAAGGGTGATCACGTAGCCTGACTTGAGTACAAACTTGGGCTTGTTCCAGATTTTCACTAGCTCGTCCTCAAAGGCAGCGATGAAATCAATCACCTTGTAGGCGATGCGCTTAAGCGCCTGGAGTTGCCGAATACGTGTTTCCGTCCATTCGGTTTGAGGCTCCTCGCCGGGACTACCCAGAACGTACTGCCAGAGCCACAGGTCAAACTGCTCCCGTAGGAACGATTTAGCATCCTTACAGATAAAGTAATCCACCTCACTCTGACGCTCAAAGAGACGTAAAGCCTTCTCCAAAGTCTCCTCGGAAGGAACGGCGCTGGTGTATCTCTTTAGACCCAGAGCATTTTTGATGGCCTCTCGTATCTTATTCACTTTAGTTTTACTTCCCCTTTCCGAATAAGACACGGTAAAGACAAAAGTACCATCCTCTCGGCGCTCCTTAAAGTTAAACACCAGCTGCCGCTTCTCGTTAGCGCGCTTATGCTCCAAAGTGGAAGCGTCAAAGAAGAAGCGAAAACCGTCCACTTCCACGGTCATACTACGGAAGAGCCGGTCTGTCTTCACGTAGTACAGGCGGGCGGTCTTCCAGAAAAGCACCACATCCTGCTCGTTCGTGTAAATCCGCTCATAGATGCTCTGGTGGTAAGGAGTAAAGAAGAAGCCTATAGAGCCGCTCTCGGTGAAGTAGCGCTTGAAGAAGGTGTAGAGCTTGTCAAAGAGCTCCTCGCGAAAGTCTGGAAAAGGTTTGAGAGTTTCTTCTACCTCCTTCCGAATAGCCGGCATCATAACCCTGTCAAAATATTTGGACTTCATCCGCATCAGGTTGATATAGCCCGACTCCCCCTCTACGGGCACTCCTATGAAGATGTTTTTAAGAGCGTTAAAGAATCGCCGCTCTTTAGTCCTTTTTCCACCAACCATCCCCATTAGAACATTCTACAGGAGAATCACCCGATCCCTACTCCAAACCCGCCACCTGTGGCCCCCTGCTCGTCCCTATCCTTTTGGCCCCCGCCTTTATCAGCTTTAAGGCGAACTCCTTGGTCCTTATACCTCCGGAGGCCTTCACGGGCAGCTTGGTGGCCTTAGACATGAGGAGGACGTCGTAGATGGTCGCCCCACCCTTTACGAAGCCCGTGGAGGTCTTAACGAAGGAGGCCCCCGCCTCCTCGGCCAGCTTGCAGGCCATCACCTTCTCGTCGTCCGTGAGCAGGCCCGTCTCTATTATCACCTTTACGGGGACACCCGCCGCCTCCACCACGGCCTGTATGTCCTCCTTCACCTCCTCGTACCTGCCAGCCTTGAGGAGGCCGACGTTTATGACCATGTCTATCTCGTCCGCCCCGTCCTCTACGGCCTTTCTGGCCTCGTAGGCCTTAACGTCGCTCCGGCTGGCACCCAAGGGGAACCCCACGACGCTCACCACCTTCATCCGGTCCCCGACCACCTCCTTGGCCAGGCTAACGTAGTAGGGATTCACGCACACACCCAAGAAACCGTACCTTAAGGACTCCTCGCAGAAGGCCCTGACCTCCTCCGGCGTGGCCTCCGGCCTAAGGAGGGTGTTCTCAATGTAGGCCCGAACGTCCTCACCCTCATCCACGGGTCCCTTTTCTATCTCCTCTGCCAGCCGTCTGATCTCATCGTAGCTCATACACCCTCCTTCAGTAGATATAACCCCGGTAATCCTTGAGGGGGTATAGATCCTCCAACTCCTGCGAAAAGGCACCCATGAACTTCATGGCGACCTTTTGAAATTCCTGTGATAACAGAACCTGGTACTTCTCCTTGAACTCCTCTTCGGAAACGGGTACCTCGTACCTCTTAAACACCAGGTAGGCCCCGTTTTTGTAGTCATAGGGCCCTCTCCACCCTCCACTCTTCACTCTCTTGAGAAGGGAGAAAAAGAGATCCTTAGCCACCAAACCCCGCACGAAAGCGTTAGCGCTGGCGGAGTCCTCACTTCCAACTCCCAGTCTAAGGTTTGGATATAGGTTGGGGATGCTATCCAGGGGCACTCCAGATTCCAGCTTTCTCTTGATCTCCTCGAGTATGCTCAAACCTTTTTGTCTCTTGTAGTTGAGAACATACTTCCTTTTCACCTCCTCCTTCACTTCCTCGTAAGGTGGAACGCCGGCCTCCCTCTTGTCTATAAGTTTAGCCACCATATAGAACTGGGGACGATAGATTATATCGGACACCTCCCCCACCTTAGCCCGTTTTATCCACGAGAGGAGGGCCCTGTCCGGGCCAACGAAGGGAATGAAGCCGTCACTCAAACTGAAAAGGCCCGTACTATCCACCCTGAAACCGTACTCCTTGGCCAATTTCAGAAAGTCCTTTTCCTTCTTAGCTCTCTCAAGAAAGGATATCAACGAATCCCTTATCTCCTGCTTACTCTGCTGGGAGAGTTTGACGGTTATAAGGATATGGGCCAGCTGCAGGCTATCAGAGGCGGTATCGCGAGCTACTACTTTGATTATATC
Organism: Thermotogae bacterium; assembly: GCA_013154295.1. Classification (GTDB taxonomy): domain Bacteria; phylum Hydrothermota; class Hydrothermia; order LBFQ01; family LBFQ01; genus JAADCS01. The sequence continues at coordinate 15,995 of JAADCS010000046.1, read as the reverse complement.
CCATCCAAAAGGAAGCAAAAACGGTCCCAAAACGGCCCCCGTATCCGCATTCTTAACGGCTGCAGCTATCTCTGGAGGAAGTCGTTGATCGTCGATGGCAAACCAACCTATCACACCACCTCTATCCTTGCTTGCCGGGTCCTCACTGTAAACCTTTACAGCCCCTTCCCAGTTAGTCTTAGCTTCCTCGTAAGCAGTTTCAGCCAACTCCTTTGCCTGGAGGGAGTCTATTTTGAGAGGGACCTTGTCAACCCTTACTATGTACAAGTTGGCTCTCGGAGGCTTGCGGAACTCTTTCTTATTCTTCCTGTAGAACTCCTTGAGCTGTGCCTCGCTTACTCCTGTGGGGGTATCCTGGATTTGACTGTAGACCAAGTTGATAAACGAAAAACCGTACTTGGTATTGTTCCTCTCGTACTCCTTCCACATTTCATAACGTGAAATGGAAGGTATTTTAAGGAAAAGTCCACGTGTTATCTCGGCGGGCACGGCTCTACGTAATTCCTGCTCGTATGCGGCGAATATAGGTGCGTACCTTTTATCGTTGAGAATCTGGAGGTAGCGCTGGTAGTCGAACTGCCCGTTCTTATTTAATGTAGTGTCGCGCAAGAGCGCCGGTGGAGGAGACAGGGCTACCAAGGTTAAAACCGCCTTATCCGAGAGTTTTATACCATGCTTCTCTGCCAGCTTCCTCCATCTTATCAAATCCACCAGCTGGTAGAAAACCGCGTCCCTTATGGCCTCTTCCTCTTCCGGAGACAAACTTTCAACGCCGCGCACAGCCAGGGTTTCGGCTACAGCCCTCTGAACGGCTGCATCGTACTCTTGAATCGTAAGTTGATAATCCCCTATCTCTGCAACTATCCCTTCCTGCCACGGTTTTACTCTCGTCCAGTTAAAGTTAAGGATATTTGCCCCCAACTCCAAACCCAACCACGCAACGAAGGCTATGGCTACCAGCCAAATCAACCATTTAAAACTTTCGCGGAACTTCCTTATGGCCATAGGCGGGTATTATACTGGAGGGAGGAAAGGGATACCGAACCTTACACCCTTCTAAGGACCAACTTCAGGGTCTCAACGACGCGCACCACCCTCTCTCTGTCCATCCTTCCCCAAAGCGGAAGAGTTAGCGTCCGTTGTGCGTATTCCTCCGTGTTAGGCAGGGTGATACCCGTGTCGTAGACCTTGAAGCGATGGACGGGCGGGTAGTGTATGCTTGTGTATATACCCGCCTCATACATTCTCTTTCTGACCACGTCTCTATCCACACCTTCCGGTAGTAGAACGGGGAATATGTAGTGAGCGGAGGGAGAGGAGGGAGGAAAGGGTACGGACACCTCGGGGAGCTCCTTCGCTATCAGCTTTCGGTAGAGCGACACCAAGTTCCTACGCCGACGGTTCTCCGCTGGCAGCTTCTTTAGGTTCTCTAAACCTATGGCGGACCTTATCTCGTCTGGACGCAGGTTCAATCCCACGGCCACCACGTCGTACATCTCCTCTTTACCCTCGAGTCTCTCCCAGGAGGAGGACGTCATGCCGTGGGAGCGCAGGAGCTTGGCCCAAGCGTAGATCTGGGGGTCGTCGGTTATTAGGTACCCACCCTCCCCCGTGCTTAGGTTCTTGTTGGCGAAGGTGCTGAAGGCCCCGACCTTTCCGAAGGTGCCGGCCATACCACCGGGGTATTTCGCTCCGTGGGAGTGGGAGGCGTCCTCTATCAAGATTATCCCCTTACTCTCGCATAGATCCTTGACTTCGGAGAGGGTGTCGCCGTACCCGGCGTAGGACACGAACACCACGGCTTTGGTCTTGGAGGTCAGGACCCTCTCAACCGTCTCCGCCGACATCAGGGGCATATCGGGGGAGCGTATATCCGCAAAGACCGGTCTGGCTCCTACGAAGGTCAGGGCGTTGGCCGTAGCCACGAAGGTAAGAGAGGGTAGGATCACATCGTACCCCTTCAGGTCCAAGCTCATGTACGCCAAAAGGAGAGCGGAGGTACCGGAGGAAGCGGCCAAAGCGAACCTGACACCGTAAAACCGGGCCAAAGCCGCTTCGTACTCTCTGGTCTTCGGTCCCATTGAGATCCAACCACTCCTCATCACCTCAAGGACCGCCCTCTCTTCGTTCTCGTCCCAGTTCAACTCAAACAGAGGTATCCTCACGCACACCTATTCTAAGCGTGGTCCGGTGGCAGTTGTACGTATCGCTCTTTCCCTGCGACGATGCCCCTCCGGCTTTATTAGACTGGTGCGGTGATGAAATGGACATTCGTTGTACCGTAAACACGAATACCCTCTGGTTTCACTCTGCGGCCGAATAGCCTCCAAGTGAAACCAGCGTGGGTATTCTATCTCCTCGGATGAGTGGAAATCGACTGATTTGAGTGGGACTTAGGGGATGTAAAATGGTATACCCCTCCAAGGCTGACGTGGAAGCGGTTAAATGTGAGAGTGGATGTGAGGGGGCTGTTCCAGAAGCCGCTGCTTCATCCAGTGTAGAAACAGTTGTCCAGTGTGTTTTTGCGATGCCTACGCCTTATGCAGATGCTACGCTCGGTGTCTTGGCGTGCAAGCGACGCCACAGGAGAGGGCTCTTCCGCGCTTAGAGATCGTGAACACGGACGTTCCAAAGGCAAAGATAACCCCGACAGCTGTGGAATTAGGGTAGTCTCAAAGGGAGATCACTATACGTGTATGAAACATTTTGGAAAGACCCATGCGTTCGGGTAGGGTTCGGGGAGCAAAAGTCATACCTCGTGGAGAAGGGGGTGTTCTTCTTGAAGGCAGAGTTGGGAAAGGGCCTTTTACGCTTAGCACGCAAATACTGATGTGCGAAACGGCAAAGCCAAAGGGACGTTTTAAGGATGTGGGGCGACCTTAGAATACTGGGCTTATGCGTAAGAACGACATAGCCATAAAAATCGCCGGTCTTGCCGGGGATGGGAGCCTTACCACAGGTGAGATGCTCTCGAAGGTGCTGAAGAAGATGGGCCTTTACGTAACGACCATAAAGGATTTCCCTTCTAACATCCGAGGTCTTCCCACCAACATGACCGTCAGAGCCAAATATGAGCCAGTCTATGGCCCTAAGGACAACATAGACTATCTGATCGCCTTCAACGTGGCCAACCTGTACAACCACGTACATGAGGTGGCATCGGGTGGTGTTATAGTGTACGATGCTTCCGTTAAACCCTACCCCGATGATCTCAAAAGGGAGGATGTGTTTATATATGAGATACCTCTTGCTAAGACTGCTCGCCAGGAGTTAGGCCTTGAGATAATCAAGAACGTGGTGGCCGTGGGTATAGTGGGTGAGATTCTAGGGTTCAACCACGAGTTGGTTCACAAAGTGATAAGCGAGTGGTTCAAGGCGAAGGGAGATAAGATCATCAAAAAGAACGTTGAGGCCTACGAGTTGGGTCGCCGTCTGGTTGCCCAACAGGAAAAGAGGGATGAGTACGTGATAGAGGATCTGGGTGATCCCGGTAGAGTCATGATGGTGGGTAACGAGGCTATAACCTTAGGAGCCTTGGCCGCCGGTGTTAGGTTTGAGGCGGCCTATCCCATAACACCTGCCTCCGAGATCCTTGAGATGCTCGCTCGCTACCTACCAGAGTTCAACGGAGCTGTTGTGCAGGCCGAGGATGAAATAGCGGCCATAAACTTTGCCTTAGGTGCGGCCTATGCTGGAGCCCGCTCTATGACTTCAACCTCTGGACCAGGAATGTCTCTGAAAACGGAAACCCTTGGTTTGGCCTATAACAACGAAACCCCTATAGTGATAGTGGATTCGCAGAGGGCAGGACCTTCCACTGGGTTACCCACCAAAACGGAGCAGTCCGACCTCCACCACGCCCTCTTCGGCGGCCATGGGGATGTGATGAAGATCGTGATAGCACCGGCCACCTTAGAGGAGGGATTCTATCTAACGGCCGAAGCCTTCAATCTGGCCGAAAAGTATCAAACTCCAGTCATAATACTGACTGAACAGGCCTTTGCCCAGAACAAATTTACGGCTGAACCCGATGCCCTTGATCCTTATAAGGTCAAGATAGATCGTGGGAAACTTCTAAGCGAGGAGGAGGCGCGCCGGTATGCCGAGGAAGGTAAGACCTTTTTGCGCTACGAATTCACCGAAGATGGGATATCGCCTCGCTCCATACCGGGCTATCCTGGAACGCTTTTCAACGCCAACTCCAACGAGCACGACGAGACTGGCTACACTACCGAAGATGTGGAGATCCGGAAGAGGATGATGGATAAGCGCCTCCGCAAATACGAGGTCGCCCTCCAGCGTGGCGATTTACCCGCTCCCATCTTGTACGGTCCTGAAAGTGCCAAGGTCGGTATAATCGGCTTTGGGGCCACCATGGGTCCGATACTCGAAGCGATGGAGCAATTGAAAGAGAAGGGGATAGAGACACGTTACATGAGACTTAGAACGCTTATGCCCCTGCACGAGGAGGAGATTAGGTCTTTCATAGACGCTCATGATTACGTCTTCGTGGTGGAGATGAACGCTTTAGGCCAGCTTTACAACCTCCTTAAACGCTATACCCAGAAGCACGCCAACCTGCATCTTATAAACAAGTACGTGGGCCAAATGTTCCGCCCGCGGGAGATAGCCGAGGCGATAGAGAGGGTAGTTAAAAACTGAAACGAAGGCTGGATATAATCATCGCGGAGGCCGGAAAGGTAAGGAGATTCTCCTTCACCGGTCTCCGCGCTAAGTTGGTAAAAAGTGGTCTCTTTTTGATCTTATTTTTTGCGGCGTTGGGAGTCTTATTTTCGATTCTTGTAGTAATTTTTGGTCCAAAATTTATAAAAGACCAAATTGAGCTTGGAAAGATGAGAAAAAAACTGAAAGTTCTGCAGATAAAATACGACAGTCTTGAAAGGGATCTGAAACAGATAGAAGCAGCTTTAAACGTTACCGAGGAGGGAACAAGCTTACCTTGGGAGAATCCGGATGAGGTTCCCTTACCCGTCTTTAGTGAGAGTTGTGATACCCCATGTGCTCTTCCAGTTAACGGCGCCATAACGAGAGGTATGCATGGGGATTACCATTCGGGGATTGATTTGGGTGTCCCTGAAGGAACGGCGGTTTTTGCAGTGGCCAACGGTGTGGTGGAAAAGGTTGGTAGAGACAGTGTTTTGGGAATTTTCGTTAGGATAAATCACGCCAAAGGATACAAAACGCTCTATGCTCACCTCAAGAAAGCTCTGGTGAAGGAGGGGGACAGCGTCAAAATAGGAACCCCTGTGGGCTTAACGGGCAGTACCGGTTTGAGTACGGGGCCCCATGTACATTTTGAGGTCTACAAGGATGGGAAACCCGTGGATCCCGTTCTTTTTACCCATTAGCGACCTACTCCTACGATCCATCCCTTCCAACCCTTCGGTAGGCCTTCTTTGAAGATTCCCACGCTGTCTATAAGAATCGGACTTTTGACCTCCCGTCTTATCCTCTCCCAGTCCAACTGTGCGAATTCCTTCCAGGCGGTCAGTATCAAGACCGCATCGACACCCCTTAGGGCCGTGTAGGGATCATCCTCTATCCTGATGGCATCTTGGAAAATCCTCTTAGCACTTTCACGACCCATGGGATCGTATGCCGAAACTTCTGCCCCTTGTTTTTTAAGGCGGTACAACAGGGGAATTGAGACGGAGTTTCGCACATCATCTGTATTGGGCTTGAAGGTCAGACCCAGCACACCTATGGACTTCCCGGTTAGGATACCGCCCAAGGCTTCCTTCAGCTTCCAGATTATCCGGCGTTTTTGGGACTCGTTGCGCAGATGTATAGCCTCAAGGAAGTTCGGGAAGTATCCCCTCTCCTCTGCCATCCTTATTAAGGCCATGAGATCCTTCGGAAGACATGGGCCTCCGTATCCCGGCCCAGGTCGCAGGTACTGGCGCCCTATACGGGGATCCAGACCCACCCCCTCGGCCACTTCCCAAACGTTGGCTCCCAAGCTCTCACATACAGCTGCTATCTCGTTTATGAAGGAGACCCTCATAGCCAAAAAGGCGTTGGAAGCGTACTTTATAAGTTGGGCCTCCTTTATACCAGTGGTAAGCTTGGGAGCATCTATACCCTCGTAGAGATCTATAACTTCCTTGGCTATAGTGGGATCATCCGCCCCAACTACCACCCGCGAGGGGTTAAGAAAATCGTAAATACCTGTCCCTTCCCTCAAAAACTCCGGATTGTAAGCTAGCTCGTAGTCCCTTCCTCTGATCTTACCTTCTTGGGCCAGCACCTCCACCATAGCATCCAAACTACCCACCGGTGCCGTGCTGCGTACGATGAGTATGGAAAAGTCAGTTAAGGCTCTACCTATAGAACGACTGGCCTCTAAAAGCTGGCTTAAATCGGCGCTACCATCCGCATCCATGGGAGTATTCACAGAAAGAAATATGTACCTTGTACCAGCGACAGCTTCGGCGGTGTCGGTAGTAAATCGCAACTTGCCGCTTTCAATTCCCCGCTTCAGATACTCCTCAAGCCCCTCTTCGTAGAACGGAGGTATCCCCCTTTTAAGCTTGGCTATTTTCTCCTCGTCCTTATCCATACCCACCACCTCATGACCCAAGTGGGCCATCCCCACAGCGCTCACCAAACCTACGTATCCGGTTCCTATAACTCCTATCTTGGCCATGGCGAGTATTCTAAGGGGCGTATTTAGGATCGGTGGGTTGGCAGCTTATGCGATCGGTTATCTGGTGGATCAAACCACATAGAACTCTTCCTGGTCCGACCTCTAAAACGTAATCTACGCCCATCCTCATGGCCTCCCTTACCATATCCACGAAGAGGACAGGAGATCTCATCTGCACCATGAGGGCACGCTTGATCTCCTGTGAGGTGGTAGCCGCCTGTCCCGTAGAGTTCATGATCACGGGTATGTGGGGTTCGCGGAAACGGACCTTTTCCAGGATCCTTCCGAACTCCTCCGCTGCCCCTTCCATCAGAGGCGAATGGAAGGCTGCCCCCACCTTCAATGGTACCAGTCTAAGACGTATCCCTCTGCTTCGGACCATCTCCTTGAGTAGAGTATGGATCGTCTCTATCTCATCGGCAGTCCCGGAGAGAACCACCTGTTTGGGAGAGTTGTAGTTGGCTATGACGGTGTTGGGAAAGCTACCTTCGCTTAGAACCTCTTCAGCTATGGTTTGTGCGTTGGAACCTATGACAGCCAACATCTTTCCTCTGCCGGCTTTTCCCATTATTCTACCCCTCTCTATAACTAAGTTCAGAGCTGTAGCGAAATCGAAAACGCCGGCCGCATACAAGGCGGCAAACTCTCCTAAACTGTGGCCAAAGACAACCTGGGGGGGTCTTCGTTCCTTTAGAATCCTGTAGAGGGCGACGGAGTGAAGAAAGATGGCGGGTTGGGTGTTTATAGTATCCTTAAGCTCCTCATCCGAAGCCTCTATGAGGAGTTTGGAAAGGGGAAGGCCGGTTATGCTCTCGGCTAATTTAAAGGTTTCATCTGCCTCCGGGTATCTTTCTAACAGTACCTTTCCCATTCCGGAGTACTGACTACCCTGTCCGGGGAAAGCGTAACCGAGCATGATGGGATTTTAAGAGTGTAATTTTTAGAAGGTGGTTCCGATCTGGAAGTGGGGCATCCAACGGTGGGAGGGGTCGTCGAAGCCGTATCCCACATCTATACCCATTATTCCAAGCATTGGGATCTGCGCTCTGAAACCTACACCGGCCGACCTCTTCAGTTTTCTAAGGTCCACGGTGCGTGGTTCCCACCAGGAGTTCCCCGCCTCTAAGAAGGCCAAGAAGTAGAAGTTCTCACTTGGACGAACCCTAAATTCGTAGGTGAAAACGGCAAAGACCTTTCCGCCTATGACGCTTCCCCCCACTCTGGTTCCAACACTACGCAGGTTGTAGCCCCTGAGCCCATAAAACCCTACATCCCCAAGTAGAAAGTACTCGAAGAAGGGAATCTCCTTGTCGCTGGTAAGTCCGGTTAGAAGCCCCCCTCTGATCCTGAAGGCGTTTATGAGCTTGTCCCCTCCGAAGAAGGGGAAAGGTTTAAAGAGCTGAACTTCGGGGAAGTGGCGTGTGAAGTTGGCTCCCCCTCCCAAAGGGCCGCCTACCAGGTCAAGCTCATAGGATACCCTGTAGCCGTTCATGGCGTTGAATATACGGTCCCGTGAATCGTAGTACACTGTTCCTGAAAGGGTACTCATTATAAGACCCTGATTTTTCTCCTGCCAGTACTCATAGAAGGGTTGGCCAGCGTATTTGGGGTTGATGTCGTAGAGTCTTATACGCTCTAACTTATAAAAGCCGTTAACTCCCCAATAAGTGCCAAAGATCCTTCGCCCAGCACTTAGCTGAACGCCTATATTGTTCTGCCAATAGTCGAAGTAGTAGCCGGTCAGGTAGTACAGGCTGGCACCTACACTTGTGGGTGTTCCACCGAACCAAGGTTCCGTGAAGGAGAAGCGGAAGTTCTTACGCCAGCTTCCGTACTCTAAGATCAAGGCTATGGTCTGCCCCTTTCCTAAAAAGTTGGGTTGCTGGAAAGATAGGTTGCCGAAAAGACCTTCCAACTGACTGTAACTGATCCCGGCGCTTATCTGTCCGGTGGGACGTTCCTTCACCCGGACGTTTAGATCTATCCAAAGCGAATCGTCGGGAACAGGCGAGAAGTCCGGCTGTACTGCCTCGAAATAGTTCAAAAAGTATAGGTTTCTTACGCTTCTCATAAGCTTAGAGCGGGAGAAGTACTCACCAGGGAAGAGCCAGAATTCTCTCCGTATAACGCGATCGTACGTACGGGTGTTCCCATAGATGTTGACGAGTCTTACCTTAACCCTCCAGTTTTCTTCAAGCTTTATGTGGAAATCTATCCTGTGGTCCGTGCGTTCTCTCTCCTCATCCAACCGGGTATAGATGTAACCGGAATCCGCATAGAGGCCCAGTATCTCTTGTTTTATGAGAGCATATTTGCCTTCGGAATAAAGCTCCGGGTTCAACGCATGGGGGGCTTGATACCAAAACCGGTATTTCAGCCAATCTATGAGACTACGATTTTTTTTTACCCTTTCAGCCACCCTTAAAAGCACCGTATCCGGAAAGACTCTGTTTCCCTCAAAGGAGAACTTTCCAAACTTGTATTTCTTTCCCTCGCTTACGAAAACTACCAACCCCATGAAACCTTTCTCAAGTCTAACGGTTCTAAAGGAGTCTACGCGAGCGTCCGGGAAACCGTGGTCATGGTAGAAACGCTCTACTCTTCGCAGATCCTCCCTCCATTTTTGCTCGTCAAACACGTACCAGTTACTCAACCTTAGCCACCAGCGATAGGGTTTGGTGTGAATGACACGACTTAGGGTTCTATCGGAGTAGGTTTCGTTTCCCTTGAAGTCTATGAATCCTACCTTGAACTTTTCTCCTTCCTTCACTTTGAATATGATCTCAACCTCACCTTTCTCGTTTGGCTTGCTAACTTCGTATTCAACTTCGGCCTGTAGATAGCCTTTTTGACGATATATTTTCTCTATCAGTCTTTTCATCTTGAAGAGATTTCTTTCCGTCGCCGCTTTGTTCTGGAAAACTTTACGCAGAGTATCAAGGAGGGTTTTAGCTTTTACCTTCCGTGCTCCTTTTATCTTGAACTTCTTTATGCGGGGAGCCTCCTTGAGATCAAAAAGAAGGTCAAGGGTGTCGCCATGAAGCATCCCAAGAACCTTTATGTCGTCAAAGAGGCCTAGATCCCAAAGGCGATTCAGAACGTCCTTAAAGTCCATGCCACTTATCCTTTGCCCCTCTTGGAGTTTGATGGCGTTGCGGAGTACCTGATGGTTCGTCCATTTTACACCCATGAAATGTACCTGACCTATGTATATCTCCCTGGGTTTAGCGGTGTCGCTCGCTAACTGGAGTACAAAGAACGTTATCATGGAAGTTTATTCTACCGCTGAATAGCATCGTTTTGGGAAACCCTCTTACTTTCCTCCGTTGTATGCCGATCCATATTGCTCCTGGAGAATACGCATCTTGGAAGTTTCCGTTTAAGTGGTTCCCTTTTGCCCCTTGTATGTAACGAAATTTGTTCCTTTAAGTCGTTTTGGCGACCTTAGAATTGGTTACGATGTCCGACTTCGTACATCTACATGTCCATACGGAATACAGCCTCCTTGATGGGGCTGCTCGCATAAGGGATCTGGTAAAGAGAGCCAAGGAGATGGGGTTTTCGGCTCTGGCCATAACCGATCATGGTAACCTCTACGGTACGGTTGAATTTTACAGGACAGCTATGGAGGAGGGGATAAAACCTATTTTGGGTATGGAGGCTTACGTGGTGGAGGACCGCCACCGGAGAGGCAAGGAGCATAGGGAATATAACCATCTGACCATCCTGGCTGCTGATAACGAGGGATGGGAGAACCTGATGAAACTCTCTTCGGAGGGTTTTCTCACCGGCTTCTACGGAAAACCTCGTATAGATTGGGATCTATTGGAGAGATATTCAAAGGGTCTAATAGTCCTTTCCGGTTGCCCCAAAGGTGTGATAGCGGAGAACATACTGCGCGGCCGGTACGATGAGACTAAGAGATGGATAGGGTGGTTTAAGGAAGTTTTTGGGGAGAGATTTTTCCTTGAGGTTCAGGATGTAGGTATGAAGGAAAACGAGGCCATAAACAAAGCCCTCCTAGAGTTTTCACGTCAATTCGGCATACCGTTGGTTGCCACCAACGACGTGCATTACATCTATCCGGAGGATTATGAACTTCAGGAGATCCTGATAGCCATATCCCAAGGCAAAAAGATAAGCGACAGGAACCGCTTTACCTTAAGTACCAGAGAGCTGTACATGAGAAGCGCCCAAGAGATGTACGAGAAGTTTTCCTGGCTACCGGAGGCTGTCAGAAACACGATTATGGTGGCGGAGATGGCCAACGTACATCTCACTTTGGATCCAACGAAGCTCCACTTGCCCAAGTTTCCCCTTCCGAAGGGTTACAAGGGTGAGATGCACTACTTGAGGTATCTGGCCCACGAGGGTCTTAAAAGGTATCTGAAACGTCTACCCGAAGAGAATCACGATAGGTATCTGAAACGTCTTGACTACGAACTATCGGTAATAGAACGTACGGGTTTTGCTGGATACTTCCTGATAATCAGAGACTTGGTACATAGTGCCCGCAGTATGGGGGTGAAGGTGGGACCCGGAAGGGGTTCGGCGGCGGGGTCGTTGGTTCTCTTCGCTTTAGGGATAACTCAGTTGGATCCTCTCAAGTATGACCTCCTCTTTGAAAGGTTTCTGAATCCAGAGCGTATCTCTCCACCTGACGTAGACATAGACTTCCAGGATAACCGTCGGGAGGAGGTTATAAATTACCTACGTGAGAAATACGGTGAGGATAGGGTAGCCCAGATAATAACCTTCAACAAACTCAAAGCCCGTGCTGCCTTTAAGGATGTGGCCCGCTACTACGACACCCCCTTTGAGCAGGCCAACAGAATCTCTCAACTTATCCCTAACGTTCCCACCGACCCCGTAACCTTAGCCGAGGCCTACGAAAGCGTGGAGGACTTCAAAAAGGTTACCAGCTCCGAGCCTTGGAAAACGGTGGTGGAGAAAGCCATAAGGTTGGAAGGATTTACGCGGGGAACCAGCGTGCATGCTGCTGGGGTGGTCGTTTCACCGGAGGAACTGACCCGCTATGTACCCCTAACGTTGAGTAAGGATGGTCAGGTTATAACCCAGTATGATATGGGATCGTTGGAGCTTCTGGGTATGCTCAAGATAGACGTTTTGGGTCTTAGAACACTCTCCATGCTTGACCATGCTGAAAAGCTGGTAAAGGAATATTACGACCCCAACTTTCGCCTTGAGGGCATACCCACCGATGATCCCAAAACTTTCAAGTTGCTACAGGAAGGTAAAACTATGGGAGTTTTCCAGTTGGAGGGTGGAAACATGCGCCGCATCCTCATCCGTCTAAAACCCACGTCGCTGGAGGATATAATAGCCTTAAACGCCCTATACCGGCCTGGCCCTATCCAGAGTGGGATGGTGGACGAGTACATCGAGAGAAAGCATGGTAAAACTTTCCAATACGATTTTCCAGAACTAGAGCCTATCCTAAAGAACACCTACGGTCTCTTCGTATATCAAGAGCAGGTTATGCGCATGTCCCAAGTTCTGGCCGGATTCACGCCTGGTGAGGCCGATACCCTACGAAAGGCCATAGGTAAAAAGAAGAAGGCCCTGATGGAGAAGATGCGGGATAAATTTATAAGGGGGGCTGTGGAGAGGGGGTATCCGAAGGATAAGATCGAAAAACTTTGGGAGGATATTGAGAAGTTTGCCTCCTACTCCTTTAACAAGTCTCACTCGGCTGCTTACGGTCTGATGGCCTATTGGACCGCTTACATAAAAGCCCACTATCCATTGGCCTTTTACACAGCATCCTTATCGTCGTTTAAGGGTTCTCAGCAGCAGAGGTTTTTCAAAAATGCCCCTCTTTTCATAGCGGAAATGCGGGAGAGGGGCATAGACGTGGTGCCACCCGATGTGAATCGTAGCGAGGTGGATTTCCAGATTGATAAAGGTAAGAATGCCATAATTTGGGGTTTGGGATTTTTGAAGGATGTGGGTTTTGAGATGGCCCAAAGGATAGTATCTGAGAGGAAGAAAAGAGGTCCCTATAGAGATGTGGGTGATTTTGTGAGGCGCACTAAGGCCAACAAAAAAGTTTTGGAAGCTCTTGCCAAGGCCGGAGCCTTGGATTCCATTTCGCAGATGACACGTAGTCAGCTATTGGAAGATATAAAGGCCGGTCGGGTTTCAAAGAGGTCGGGTGCCAGTCTCTTTGGGAACATCATGGAAAAACGCGCGAAGGACCGGAAAGAGAGCTTAAGCACCCTTTTGCACATGGAACGTCAATCTTTGGGACTGTACATATCCGGTAAACCGTACAAAGCCTATAGCGACATTCCCGTAGCCTACGGCTTAAAGAAGATAGAGGATCTGGAGAAGTATCTAAACCGGGAGGTTGAGTTCGTGGCATCACTTCTCTATTATGACAAACGTAAATTTAGGAGTGGTACCAAACTTTCTCTTCTCTTCGAAGACGATACGGGTACCGTTGAGGCAAGCATGTTCATATCCGAAGGTCTTCCCGAACTCCTTCAGAAATTGGAGAATAACCTGGTCTTCGTGGTGAAAGGTACGGTGCGGAGCGTATCCGATGAGAACGATGCGGAGGAACGTATAGACGTGCGTATAAACGAGATCGTACCGGTCGTTGAATACGTGCAAAAGAGAAGGATAGTTACCAACGGATCTTCCGAAAGGATGTTGGAGAGATATTGGAAAAAATTCATAACGGTAGGTCCCAACGGATTCAAAACCAAACAAGAGGCCAAAGAGGCCTTTGTGAGGTTCTGGATAGAGGATCTATTCGGCCAGGAGTTCGCCGAAGATATACCCTACCGGATAGGTCTAAAGATACTCAAACGTCTTGTAACGAAAGATAGCACTCTACTTTTCAAACGAGAAGATGAATACGATAGAGCCGCCTATGCACTTTTGATAAGAGATCTGGCTCTGTGGAATGAAACTTTAAGGATGTTAAAGGCGAGGGGTGGTCGCCTATAAAATAGGTACATCATGCGTGGGAGAATGTTCGCAATTTCCATCGTGTTTTTGATCCCATCGGTATTGAGCGGTCAGGTAGTGGCCGATTACGAACCGCCTTCTACTCCCGACTTTTACAGGCCTTATAAACTCTTTATCGGTTCAACTGCCGATGTTTTAGCCGCAGGCACCTTCTGGCTGTATGGTGGAGCCTTCTTTATGAATTGGGCGGAGTACGGTATAGGGCAGGGTGTATTTAACGTGGGAGTAGCCGACGTCTTGGAGATAAAACTATCGGCGGGTCGTCTTCTATCTAACCTCTCAACGGGGGGCACCAACGAGTTCGCCACGGCTATGCGGATAAGGGTGCTGAATCTGAAGGGAGTGAAGCTGGGAGTTGAGCTACGTCTGGCTCCTGTTATTACCCAAAAGGAGGTTGACACTCTTGTAATATTCAACAATTCGCTGGGTAAGTATGACTTTTTTAGGGTTGATAGGGAGTTCAACAGTCGTTCGGCCACCCTCTTCGTACCGCTGAGTTTCTACTACAGGAACCTAACCTTCGCTTTGGGCGGTTCTATAACGCAGTACGGTACGACCATAAAGTTTGATCCCTATAGCTATTTGCCCGACACCGCCAACAACTGTGGAGGTCCTCCAGATGATTTCCCCTATGACTGTGATAGTCTGAAAGCCATATACTCCAGCCCCGCCTTTCGACCGTCGGGAACCGAGGAGAGGAGTACCTTCTATGGAGGTTACGCGGGTGTGATATACAGGTGGAAACCTACAACCGAAATTGTAGCCGAGATCCATATGTTTCCAAGGGTGATCTACCGGACCAGGCCTAAGGATCTAAGTGATACGCTGTCGCCGGTTAAGAGGTGGTCTTTGGAGAACAGATATACCGAAAACACTTTCAGTCCTGTGATACTCTCCTTCTTTGGTATGAGGTATTCCTTCAACCGTTACCTGTCCATTGAAAGTAGTATAGTTCTTCCCTACGATACCCGCTATCCTAACTCCCTTGATCTTCTTAATGCCATGATACATGCCAACCTGAATCTCATATTCAGTATGGAGGACGTGACCCGTTGGCTTGGGGGTGGGTGATGTTCCATTTAGCAGTTATAACCTCCGTTAAGATCATGACCATAGGTTTTGATGATAGCTCCAACGTGGCCAAGTACAGCCGAGCGGTCGATAGTCTCCTCCAGTGGGCAGAGGGTGGTGACGTATTGGTTTTAGGAGAGAACGTCCGTATTTTCGTACATGATTCTCTCTTAGGTAAAGCTCCTTTACTTTTTAAGGCTGATACCTTTCCAATCATCGTGAAAGCCCAGAGTGACGGTTCGGAGAATATCTTCATAGCCGACGTGGATACGGGGATGATTCTGGTTATATACGCTACACCTTACAACACCGAAGAGACTGAAAGAACGTACAAGCTTCCAACCTACGAGACCGTGGAGGATGGCTACTTATTCAACATAAAGGGCAAAAAGGTTCTCGT
Organism: Thermotogae bacterium; assembly: GCA_013154295.1. Lineage (GTDB taxonomy): Bacteria > Hydrothermota > Hydrothermia > LBFQ01 > LBFQ01 > JAADCS01. The sequence goes on along the minus strand of JAADCS010000046.1, from coordinate 861 downwards.
GCTACGTTCCATAAAACGAAAGCAAAACTACGTATATGTGGTGGATGATACCTTGGCACTGAAGGGATGGTGGCCCACCTTGGACTCGTTGCTCAACCTCACATCGGGCAAGAGTATGATCTTTTTGGGAGCGTTGAAGGTCAAGGTGGATGGCGTTCCGTACGGTCAAGTGGATATTATTCGCAACGTTACTCCTGGAGTCCATCGTGTTGAGGCGGATGGTATAGGCACGAGGGTGCGATCCTATATTACCCTGGATAGCGTTGATGTGGTCGTTTTCCTTATGGATAGACCGCCGGATAACCGAGGGAACGGCGGTCTATTTTACTATGCTCCCCCACGTTCCAAAGGAACCCATAGGTTGATGAAAGGATGCATAGGAGCATTTTTGGGTGGTGTTTTGGGAATATCCTCCTGTTATTCGCCCGTGGCTTGCATCTTGGGTAGTATCATAGGGTTCGGTCTGGGTTACTGCTTGATCTGACTACACCCGTACAATCTTCGCCTAAGGGATGCCCAAGGTCAAGATAAGTGTTAGAAATTTGAAGTTCTACTACGGTGGTAAGCGCGTTCTCCACGGCATAACCATGGACATATACGAGAGGAAGATAACCGCCATAATAGGACCCTCTGGATGTGGTAAAACCACTTTCGTACGGGTTCTGAACCGTATATACGAGACGATAGAAGGAGCGAGAGCGGAAGGGGAAGTTCTCCTCGATGGGGAGAACATCCTGGATAAAGACTACGACGTTATAACCTTGCGCAATAAGGTCGGAATGGTCTTCCAAAAGCCCAATCCCTTCCCCAAATCCATATACGAGAACGTGGCCTTCGGTTTAAAGATACGCGGCATAAGGA